>JAYYQC010000388.1:0-11266 GCA_036128675.1 Myxococcota bacterium
ATGAAAGGGGCGACGGTCGATGGTGATTCTGTCAATGATCGAGCGGCCAGTTCCCAATTTATCTTCTAAGGTATCCCAGAGCTTGTTATCCCCGGCGCTCTCGGTTGATTGCCCGATCTGCTGCGCTCGTTTATTTGTGAAGTCCACACGTCCAAGGTGGTCGGTAACGAAAACTGCAGCGCGAAGGTTGTTTAGGAGGTTCCTCACAAAGAGGCGTTCAAGAGAGAGGTCATTTTCCGTGCGCCTTGTCGAGATCTGGGCGCGTTGAAGGTCTCCCTCGATTGCTTCAAGTCGTCTTGATAGCTCTCCTTGGCGTTGAAGCATTCGCTGAAGATACATCTGGAGAGGATTGAGTTCGTCGGGCAAGCGACTCTGAGAGAGCGCCATCAGGTATCGGTCATCGCTGAGCTGCCTTAGGACTCGAAACACACCTAGAAGAAGGCCGAATGAGCCAAGCCATGCAACAAAGAGACCTATCTCGATAAAGCGATTACTCCATGTTGCCTGGTCGAGTTCGTTGCTGAGTGACTCGATATTGTCTTGGACCGCAGCGTCGAGTTCGAAAAGACTCGCACGGTAAAGCTGAAGTACTTCGACCAGTGGGTCAAGCTCTGGAAGTCGTGTGTCGATATTCCCGAAACTCTCCAGTGAGGAGTCCGCTACGGGACCTATTTGTCGAAATGTGCTCTCGAGTCGCGCGTTTTGCGTAATTAGAGCGGCTGATTTAGCTCGCTGACTTCGTGGATTGAGCGAACTTTGTCTGCGAATCAGCGGTGGAAGGTTTTGGAGTTCGGGGCCGGTTTGTGTGAGGAAGCGGTCGGTGGCGTCCGCAAGCATCGTGAGCGAGGCTTCTTGAATGAGTTCGGCCTGAACAACGCCCAAGCTCAACTGATAATTTGAGAGGTGTCCGCGAAGTGTATCAAGCCGAAAGTCTAAAGCTCGCTTGAGAGCCTCCAGTTGGATACGCGACTCCGCTTGGTTCGAGTCGTGGGCTTTGCGCAGATAATGAGGGACGAGGACCGCGGCGATTGAGAGAGCGGCGAAAATGAGGATCCTGGTTCGTAAGCTTCCTCCCATTTGAGAAATGTACCACGACTTGGCTCTGATTCCAGGTCTGTCTTGACTCTTGCGGCGATCCAATCATTATTTGCTGCAATGATAAGCACAACGCACTTTCGGATTTTAGCGCTCTCGGTTTTTGCCGTCGCGACATTTTTTCCTGTGCTTTCGAACGCGCGTTCGACGGCCGTTTTTGATGACATCATCGTCAACGAGGGCGCGGCAAAGCGGGGTCCGGAACTGAAGATGACATCGGTTGTTGTCGGCAAGGTTCTAGAGGGCGATGTTGTTCGCGAGCCGATGCCTTTGATGGGCAGCGAGCGCGCGGTTCAACCGAATACCGACACGCTGGAGACCGAGAAGTTCCAGACTGCATTGAGACTCTTACGCGACGGTGAAAAGCTATTCGTGAATCAGCAGTATGAAGTCGCGGCGCAACGGTTTCAACTGGCGATGGAACTACTCGAGGCATTGACCTTCGATGGGGCTTTGCATGGTCTCCTAGTTTCGACACATATCATGTGGGGAGAGGCGCTTGTTCGCCGCGGGCAGACCTCCCGAGCGCGCGAGGTGCTTGGGGATTTGATTGGATTGTCCCCTGCTATAACCCTGGCGACGAATGATTATCCCAATGCATTTTTACAAATGCTTGATGAGGTTCGACTTGCACGCTTAGAACAATCGTCAGGCGTGCTGCGTATCAGATCTCCACGCAATAGCGTTCAGGTCTCCCTGAATAAGCAATCGCTAGGAATGCTACCCCTTGAGATTAATGCCATCATTCCAGGCATTCATGTCGTTCGATTTGAGACCGGGACGATGGGTGGAAAGACACGCCTGGTAAGGGTAGGAGCAGGAGAGGTTGTCGAGTTGGCCTTCGAGTTAGACTCTTTGCCTGCAATTACATCGATCAGCCCAGGTGATGCGCTACGCGACAATGCTATCGATCAGGTTGTATTCAATGATCTACTTGACCGGGTTCGAGCGAGGGGAGCTGAGCGTGGTATTGTTCCAATTTGGCACTATAATACGACGTGGCACCTTACCCTACTGGAACTGAACGTATCGGGCACTGCCACACGAACCAAGCCATTTCCTCTGAAACAATTATTAGGCGCACGGTCTTCACTAAGAAACTGGTGGAAGCAGCGTGAGACCCTGGACATCGCCTCAGGATGGACGGGGGTTGTAAGTGGCCTCTCAGTTCAGCTGGCGCTTCCATCTTGGCTTGTTGCTGCGCCCGCGATCAGAGCGTCACTCAGTAACGAAAAATTGGTTGTTCTGCGCGCGGGTTCCAAGGCGAGAATCGCCGCGATATTGAACGGCGATGAAGTGACCGAAACCAGAACTGACCGCGATAATCGTCGCCGTCCTTTATCACGCGCGGAGTTGGCCAAAAAATTCGAGGGGCAAAGTTACGAGGCAACGCAACCCATCTCTCTCGATGACCTCATCTTGGAGGATGAGGCCACTCTTGAGGCACCTGTGTGGAAGCGTTGGTGGTTTTGGACAGCCCTAGGTGGCGTGACGGCGATTGGCGTGACGGCAATTGTGTTGGCGCAAGATGCTGAGCCCTCAACCGTACTCGTGGGAGTGACCTGGTGAGATATTCTCTTTGTAGTATTCTTTTGGTGGTCGGAACTGTCATGGGTGGCTGTGTCGATCCGGCACCTTTCGCTCTCGAAGTCGTCGAGCCTTGCAATCAAGCACCTCTTGCCGAAGCAGATCAGATCTCGGTGCGTGCGAGAGAATTGGATACCGGGGAGACCTGGTCATCAACTTTCTCTGCCAGTTCGGAAAGTGGTGAATTGCCCGAGATTCCGATTGGTTCACGTGTAGCATTCGATGTATCTCTCCTGAAAGAAGGAGAGGTATACGCTTGGGCTGAGGCTAAGCCTTTTGAAATGAGCGCAGAGACCTCCGTCTCACCACAGTTGCAGCCGAGCCGTGTTGGGGCATTTACCCAGCCCCATGCTCCGGATTTGGCAGATACCTGCGCCGGTTATGAGACGCCAAGGGTAGGGGCACATCTCTTGAGTCTCAACGATGGCGATGTACTTCATATTGGTGGTTATAACCTCGGTGAACAATTGAACTTTGTACGCGGGGTAGAGCGCTGGTCAGCGCGGGACAACAGCATTGAGGCGGTTGGTAACTTAGCTTTCCCGCGCGTGGATGATAGCGCGACGCAGCTTAATGATGGGTCATGGATTCTCTCTGGAGGACGGTCTGAGAATGTTCAGGGAGCCACAGGGGCACGGGAGACAACACACTTCACCTTGGCGCTTCATATCTCGGCGATAGGACAAATAGACGATACCCCAGGGGTACTGACGACTGGTCGCTCTGGTCATTCTGCGATGCTTTTGGATGACGGAAGAATATGGTTGCTTGGCGGTCGGGGTAATCTTGGAGGGATTGTAGAAACTGAGATTTATAATCCGTCAACCAAGACATCGGAGTCAGGTCCGTCACTCAGTATTGAGCGTTGGAATGCTGGAATCATTCGACTCTCAAATGATACTGCGGTTTTAGTAGGTGGTGAGAATGAGTCTGGTGTCTTAGGCTCAATCGAGGTTGTGAAAACAAACGAATCGACCGGAACCATTTCAGCGATTGGCCTATCAGAGGCACGTACCCGGCCCATTATTGCCCAAGATGGGACAACTTACTGGGTCGTAGGTGGAGGTCTGGTGCCCGGTGACGACTTCAACTTGGGCCAGGGAAGCACAGCAATCGACGTGTTAGAGCGTGGTGGCGATGGTTTTGAGCAACTCTGTGGTGATACCGCTTTAGCACTTGCGGATGGACGCTTTCTCGCTTCGAGTTTACAAGATGAAGACGCTCTCTACTTAGCGGGCGGGTTGGACGAAAATGGAGTACTTTTAAAGAGCTTCACCCGCGTACCCTTCTCCGACTTGCGAGATTGTTTGCCCACGGTGGGCGAAGATTTAACAATCCTGAAAGAGGCGAGAGCTTACAGCGGTGCGGTCGTTTTGGACTCAGGTGCGATGATGTTCGGCGGTGGATTTAGTAGGCAGAATGGAACGCCGTCTACCAGCGCACTCGTCGAGATTTATCGAAGCGCCCGCTGACGGTATTCCATCCAAGTTTGTAAAGTATCCGCCGGATCGTGATCAGTCCGATGCCGGTGCAAAGTGATATGCGACTGTCGGCACGCATCAACCAGTGCAGCCTCCCGCTTTGTCCACTCAGCTTGATAAGCTTTTCTGAAGAGGTTGGGGTGTACAAAAGTTTGTCGTGATGTCTCTAGGCACTCGAAGTAGCTCGGTTGCGAAAAATCGAAGTCGATTTCCCGCGGGTCGTTCACGCGTAAGACATTCAAGTCAAATTGTTTGGCCTGTAGTGAGCGTAGTGGCTGCAGAAAGGCTTCAGTCTCAAAAAGAACGTCCGATACGATGACGACGACCGACCGTTTATGCAGCTCTGATGCCAGATGTTCAAAGCTGAGGGTCGGGGCATCCACGCCCTGTGGCGACAGTTTAATAAGTGCGCGTGCTACTTCTAATAGGTGCGATTCTTGGCGTCGTTGCTCGGTAAGAACCTCAAGGTTATCGCTTACAGACCAAAGGCGAACTGCATCTCCTTGTCGAATAGCTAGGTCGGCGATTGCCGCCGCTAAGAGCTGTGTGCGCGCGAATTTACTGACCTTTGTCGAAGACGAGTGATAGTTCATCGATGACGAGGTATCGACGACGATTTCGACCGCGAGGGTTGTCTCATCCTCAAATTGTTTTACGTAAAGACGGTCCGATTTGGCATAAACTCGCCAATCGAGTCGTCGAAGGTCGTCGCCATGCTGATATTCTCGATGTTCGCGAAACTCAATCGACGAACCTCGATAGGGAGAGCGATGCAAACCGGTGAGTGCATTGGTCGCAATCGCGCGTGAATCAAGCAAAAGCTTTTCCAGCTCCGCGGGTAGCTGTTGGAGCAGTTGTCGCGGATCGGAATCAGACATCAGAGTGTGGCCAAGAGTTGGTCTATGAGACTATCGACAGATTGTCCCTGCGCCCGCGCTTTGAAGTTCAAAATGAGTCGATGGCGTAGGATTGGCTTTGCTAACGCTGCAATATCTTGAAGATCAACGGTAGGGCTTCCTCGGAGTGCAGCGCGTGCTTTTGCTGCGAGGACGATATGTTGACCCGCACGCGGTCCAGCGCCGTACTCGATGAATTCGCGAATAAACCCAGGCGCTGCATCATCTGAGGGTCTGGTGGCGCGGACGAGCTTTACAGTGGTTTGTAAGAGGTGGTCGGCGACAGGGATATCTCGGACGAAGGATTGAATCGCTTCGAGAACTCCTGCATCGAGAACCGCACTTACTGGTCCACGTTCTCGTTTGGTTGTCGCACGGATGATTTCTACTTCATCGTTGGCTTCCGGATAATTGAGCTCGAGCATCATGGTAAAACGGTCGAGCTGTGCTTCTGGAAGTGGGTAGGTGCCTTCTTGTTCAACCGGGTTTTGAGTGGCAAAAACATGGAAGGGTAGACTCAGTTTATAAGTTTGTCCGCCTGCAGTGACAGACCGTTCCTGCATTGCTTGAAGGAGAGCGGCTTGGGTCTTCGGAGGCGTTCGGTTGATCTCGTCGGCCAGCAAAATATTGCTGAAGACTGGACCTTGACGAAATTCCATCGTGCGGCGCCCATCGTCGCCTACGTTCAGGATCTCACTCCCTGTGATATCTGCTGGCATTAGATCTGGCGTAAATTGGATTCGATTAAAGTTAAGGCCCAGGGCTTCCGCGAGAGTCTGAACGAGAAGTGTCTTTGCGAGTCCTGGCACGCCGACAAAGAGAGCGTGTCCGCCTGAGAAGAGCGTAACTAGAAGGTGCTCAACCGTCTCTTCTTGACCAATAATGCGCTCATGGATCGCGGCTTTGAGCTTGGTGTAAGCCGCGTGAACGTCTTGGAGCTGAGACTCGATTGGGGCTTCAGTATTCCAGTTGGTTGAACTCATTAATTCTCTTCCTTTCACGACATTGAGTTTCCTAGTATTAATCATCATGTAGCCGCAACGTGGTATGAGGAAATGAGCACGGAAGACTGGATCGATCGTTGGCTCTCCCGAAGGAAGAGCCTTACCGAAGAAATGGCTTGGGATGAGATCGAAGGCTGGGCCGACGAAATGGATTCGATCTCTCGCTGGACACAGGCTGCGCAGACCTTCAAAGAACTTAAGAATGTCGCCCGGGCGAAGCAGGCCTACAAGGCCGCATTACGCGCCTGTGGTGATGGTAACAGAGGCATGGCTTATTCCAACTATGCCAATTACCTCCTTGGACTTGGAGAGTTCTCCGAAGCACTCCCAATCTTTGAGTTGGCGTGGGAGACCTCTAAATTACCAAGTATTGGGCTTGGGCTTTCCAGCGCACTCTTGGAGAGTTATCGCGAGAGCGAAGCACTCGAATTTTTGACCTCGGAACGAGAAAGTTTAGGCGACCTTGTTGGCTATTGGTCGAACCTAACTATCGCGATGACCCGCGTTGGCGTTTACCAAGAAGCGCAGCAAGCCGCAGAGCGGGCTTTGATGATGGAGCGCACGCCGGAGACGATATTCCAGTGGAGTTTGGCCTCGTTAAGACTCCATGGATTCACACGCGCCGATGCGCTCGAAGCTTTCGAGAGTCGTCCTAATCGGCCAGTCTTTGAGGCGGGATTCGGGCAAGAGCTTAAGGATATAGCATCACTGGAAGCTCAAGATCGGGTCGTTGTGGTTTGCGAGCAAGGCATCGGGGATATTCTCCAGTTCATTCCATTTGCTGCGGAGCTAGAGGCAAGAGATTGCTCGGTCATTATTGCAGGTTCTCCCAGGCTTGAGACGCTCATCACATCTGCATTTCCATCGTTCCACTATGTTCGAAGCCCCGTCGAAGCGATGAAGCTTCGTCCGCGTTTTTGGGTGCCGCTCTTATCCTTACCGAAGGTCATAGCTGCAGAGGAGGACCTCGCTCCTCGCGGTGCGTATTTAAAACCGGTTGGCTTGCCGAGTTTGGACTCGCAGACCGATGGCAAAGTAAAAATTGGCCTCGCTTGGAGAGGCAATCCCAATTACCCCAATGACTATCTACGCTCTACAAGGCTCGAGTCTTTTCAAGCTTTGCTGAATGAAGAAAAGATTCAGGCATATTCACTTCTCTTGAATATTGAATCGGATGTAAGCGCGCTGCCAGAGACGAAATGTGAGCTGATTGGCTTAGATGAAGACACTGATAGTAGTGGAACTTTCGTTGATACGGCCTCTCTGGTTGCCGAGCTAGATGCCGTGGTCACGACCGACACTTCACTCGCACATCTAAGCGGTGCACTTGGGACCAAGACCTATCTCCTGCTCAATAGAGGCTCAGACTGGCGATGGGGAACCCCCATGCGACCGATGACTTGGTACAGCAGTCTCAGTATCATCTGGCTGGATGATGATTCAGGTTTTCAAGGCGGGGTAGAGCGTAGCCTCGACGCGATTCTTACGCGTTAAGCGCAGACTTCACTTTCTCAAGACTCTCATTAAGAGCGCTGATCATTGCGTCGAGTTCGCTCGCTCGAGCTCTGTCTTTTTCAACAACGGCAGCCGGCGCTCTCGATAAAAATTTCTCATTACCAAGTTTTGCGTTGATCTTGTCTAGGTCCTTTTGGTTCTTGGCAATTGATTTCTCAATACGAGACTTCTCTTCTTCGAAATCAACCAGGCCTTCCAGGGACACCACGACCTCAAACTTTTCGACGACGTGAACTCCCGCTTGACCTGGGCGCGCAACGCTTGGCTCGGCGATAGTTAGAGATTCCGTCTTTGAAATGTGCGCAATATCCTTAGCGTAAGCTTCAAGCCTCGCGCGGGTGTCGGCGTCTGGGCTCAACAACATCACCTCGACCTTTTTGCTTGGTGGAACGTTGCTCTCAGAACGCACAGTGCGGATACCGGTAATGGCATCTTTTAAGAGGTCAAAGTCTTGCTCCAATGCGGTATTTCGAAGTGCGTCAAGCCCGAGGGGGAAATCTGAGGTACAGATAGATGCTTTTGCACCTTGGAGAGGCAGCTTTTGCCAGAGCTCTTCGGTGATAAACGGCATGAATGGGTGAAGCATACGAAGAGCTTGGTCGAGCACGTAGACGAGTGTGCTCTGTGCAGCGGCTTTACTCTTTTCATCGTCAGAGAAAAGTCGTGACTTAACCAACTCGATGTACCAATCGCAGAACTCATGCCAAAAGAATTGATAGACCGAAGATGCTGCGTCGGAGAAACGGTAGGCCTCAAGCGCTTTGTCAGTCGATGATGCGGCGTCCGCAAGTCTTGAGAGGATGTAATGGTCCATCGGCTCAAGGTCGGACTTTACTGCCTCAATCGTGGCAGGCGTCTGCCCTTCCAGTCGCATCAGTACGAAGCGAGCGGCATTCCAAATCTTATTCGCGAACGCACGGTAGCCGGCGACCCGCTCGACCGAGAGCTTAATATCGCGGCCGCTCATGCTCATGGCTGCCAAGGTGAACCGGAGGGCATCGGCACCAAACGCCGGGAAGCCTTCAGGGTAGTCACTCTGGAATTGTTGTGTCACTTCTTCTTGAGGACATCCATTGATGAGATGAAGTGGGTCGATGACATTACCTTTGGTCTTCGACATTTTTTCGCCAAACTTATCTCGGACCATTGCATGAAGATAGATGGTCGGAAATGGGGGTTTGCCCATGAACTTAGTACCCATCATCATCATTCGGGCAACCCAGAAAAAGAGAATGTCGGAACCAGTCTCAAGCACTGAGTTGGGATAGAAAGACTTTAAGTCGTCTGTCTGGTTTGGCCAGCCTAGAGTTGAGAACGGCCAAAGTGCACTTGAGAACCATGTGTCGAGAACGTCTTCATCTTGTCTTAATGAGACATCTTCGCCAAGTGAGTGCTCTTGCCGAATTTCCTCTTCGGAGCGTCCAACGTAAACTTTCCCGTTCTCATCATACCAGGCAGGGATTCTATGTCCCCACCAAAGCTGTCGCGAAATGCACCAGTCTTGAATGTTTTCCATCCAGTGGTAGTAAGTCTTCGTCCAGCTTTCCGGAACGATTTTGGTTTCGCCCGACTTGACTGCTTCAAGCGCGGGTTCGGCGAGTGGCTTGATGTCTACAAACCATTGAACTGAGAGGCGTGGCTCGACAACGACGCCAGTTCGTTGACTCACGCCTAGTGCCATCTGGTGTGGTTTTGAGCCCCGCTCTAGACCGAGCTCATTTAGAGTCTTTTTCACGGCCTTTCGTGCTTCGAATCGGTCCATTCCTGCAAACTTCGCCCAGGCATCCATATCGATCTGACTCAGGATAGGATCTTTAACCTCAGGATTTTTGAGAATGCATGCGTTTTCGTCAAAGATGTTGAAGAGCGTTAAGTTGTGTCGCTTGCCGGTCTCGAAGTCATTGAAGTCGTGTGCCGGGGTTACTTTGACGGCACCTGTACCAAATTCGGGGTCGACCAAAATGGGGTCAGCCACGATGGGGAATTCATAACCGAGAATCGGATGTTTAATCTTCTTGCCGATAAAGTCTTTCTGTCGCTCATCGTCAGGATGAACGGCGACAGCTCCATCGCCGAGCATTGTTTCCGGGCGAGTGGTTGCAACGACGATGTGACCGCTACCATCAGCGAGAGGATATGCAAACTCATAGAGTTCACCTTGGTGATTTTCTAGGCGCTCAACTTCGAGATCAGACAAAGCAGTGTGAGATTGGGGGCACCAGTTCACCAACCGTTCTGCCCGATAGATCAAGCCTTCTTCGTGTAGCTTTACGAAGACTTCCAAGACAGCTTTGGAGAGGTGTTCGTCCATTGTGAATCTCTCACGACTCCAGTCGAGTGAGCATCCCATCGTACGAAGCTGAGTCGTGATTCTGGAGCCATATTGCTTCTTCCATTGCCAGACACGCTCGATGAACGCTTCACGGCCAAGGTCGTATCTCGTCTTGCCTTCTTCCGCTTGCAATGCTCGCTCAACAACCATCTGAGTTGCGATGCCAGCATGGTCGGTGCCGGGCAGCCAAAGTGTTCGCTTGCCCTGCATTCGACGCCATCGGATCAGCATGTCTTGGAGGGTCACGGTGAGTGCATGCCCCATATGCAGGGCACCTGTCACATTAGGGGGAGGGATGACGATCGTATAGGTTTCTTGTCCAGTGTCTTCGGCTGGCGCAAAGTAGCCTTCCTTTTCCCAGATTGGGTACCATTTGGTCTCGGCCTCGGTTGGGTCGTAGGAAGATGCAAGCTCGGCAGTCTGGTCGGTTGTCATCGTTGATTTCTCTCCAGTTTTCGGTCCATACCTTCGGGCAAATGAAGCCCGGACGAGGCCTATACAGGCTCAAAGAGGCCGTCGCTAGGCTCTTAAAGACCTTTTTGGAGGTAAGACTGACGCTTCAAAGAGTTGGATAGTGGCTTGTCTTCGCGACTTAGGCGCTCGCGCACACCGCGCTCAACGATATCGGGATTGATTTCCCAAGCGACCCGCTCCACGATTTGATGCGCGAGCCTTTCAAGCTCGGCGTTCGGTTCAGATGCCGCTTGTTCGGTCAGTTCTGCCGTCGACCTTGTCACGACCTCCGCGACAGCATCTACCGGTGGTGCGAAGAAATCATCGGGCTCTAGGCCCTCGCCGCCAAGATCGGCCAATGAGTCGAGCTGCTCATCGTCCAGGCTCAGCTGCCCCACATCGATTTCGGTGGTACCGGTTGCCGGTGGCGTCGTGATAATTGGTGGTGCACTTGGCTCTTCCTCCACCGGTTCGTGCTCCGGGTGAAAGGGGGCATGCTGACTTGGGCCACTCTGCTGTGATTCTTGTACTGGCGGTGGCGGTGCTCGAAAGACTGGGGGCGCCGCGACCAGTTGTGGTTCCTCCGCACTGGGTGACGCGATGGCTGGTGCTTCTTCTGCTTCTACCGGTGGTGGCGCAATGATGGCTGGTGCTTCTTCCGCTTCAACCGGTGGTGGCGCAATGATAGCTGGTGCCTCTTCTGCTTCCACCGGTGGTGGGGCAATGAAGGCAGGTGCTTCTTCTGCTTCGACCGGTGGTG
This sequence comes from Myxococcota bacterium, assembly GCA_036128675.1. Taxonomy (GTDB): domain Bacteria; phylum Myxococcota; class XYA12-FULL-58-9; order XYA12-FULL-58-9; family JABJBS01; genus JAYYQC01. Next base: position 11,124 of record JAYYQC010000388.1, read on the forward strand.
GCGCAATGATGGCCGGTGCCTCTTCTGCTTCCACCGGTGGTGGCGCAATGATGGCTGGCGCTTCTTCTGCTTCCACCGGTGGTGGCGCAATGATGGCTGGCGCTTCTTCTGCTTCCACCGGTGGTGGCGCAATGATTGGCGGC
>JAYYQC010000389.1:0-6937 GCA_036128675.1 Myxococcota bacterium
TCCAAAAGCGCACGATAAACTTCTTCTTTTTTACTCTTCGTCCAGAGAATCATCGCCATATCAGCGCCCGCGAGAATGGCTCTGACGGCAGCTTCGCCACTTCCGTATTTTTTGACGATACCCTGCATCTCAAGACCATCGGTAATGACAATGCCTTCGAAACCCAATCGCTTCCGAAGTATATCGGTAAGTAACCTTTTCGAGAGCGTCGCAGGTAAATCAGGTGCCTCTAGAACTTTTGGAATCGCGATATGCGCTGTCATCAGCGCGTCAACTCCAGCGGAAATTGAGGAAACGAAAGGCTCTAACTCAATTTCGAAAAGCCTCTTCTCATCAGCCGAAATCGCCGGCATTGAGAAGTGTGAGTCAGATTGAGTATCTCCGTGACCGGGAAAATGCTTGGCAACTGAAGCAACGCCGACTTCTTGTTGTCCCCTAATAAACCAAGCGCCCAGCTGCCCAACGAGCTTAGCCTCTTCTCCAAAAGAGCGAACGCCAATGACTGGGTTTCGGGGATTCGAATTGATATCCAAGACCGGGGCTAGGTTCATATTAAAACCAAGTCGCTTCAGATCGATGCCCATCGACTGTCCAGAAACCATGGCAAGCATCGGCGAACGCGTCGCACCAAGGGTCATATTCCCCGGCAATACTGTCGCACCATCTTTTACTCTGACGACATTGCCACCTTCTTGATCGAGCGCAATGAACGCCGGTATCCCTGAATTTAGCTCAGCGATCCCTCGAGTTAACTGCGCAGTTTGAGCTAAATCTACGATATTACGAGAGAAGAGAACCGCTCCTCCCACCTTACGCTCACGTAGCCAAAGGCGAATCTCGTCATTTACTGCAGTGCCGCCGAAACCGATCATGATCAGCTGGCCAACCTTTTCTTCCGTGGTCATACCAGCGAGATGTTGCTCAACCTTTCTCTCAATCGCCTGCTCTTCTCCACCGATATTGGAGGACAACAATGTTAAGAGAAGTAAAGCAACCTGCATTCAATCAACCCTTTTCAGAATCGGTCGACCGACTGGTCGCTACACCGGTAGAGTTAAGGCGGGCACTGACTCTAGAGACCGCGTCTAAGTAGCGCTCAAGCGCTGTACCAGTAAGTGGCTTACCACGCTTAAACTTCTGTGCTTGAGGATTAACGTGAGACCCATTGCGCAACAGTTCGTAATGCAGATGAGGTCCAGTTGACATTCCGGTGCTTCCAACCGCGCCAATAATGTCCTTTTGCTTCACCTTTTGTCCCCGTTTAACGTCAATGCGTGAGAGGTGCGCATATCGTGAAACCCAACCGTTCGCGTGCTTCAATTCGATAAATTTGCCGTACCCACCATTTACGCCAGCCCGGAGCACTTTACCGTCTCCAACCGACCAAATCGGAGTACCCGTAGGAACGCCATAATCAACGCCTCTGTGCATTCGAGTGTAGCCCAGAACCGGATGCCGGCGCTTTCCGTAACGGCTCGTGATGTTTGCAGCATACTTCAGCGGACTCTTAAGGAGCATTTTCTCCATCGAACTTCCGCTCTCATCGAAATACCCAGAGCGTTCATCAGCGTCATTGTAAAAGGCCCGATAAGTCTCACCGGCCGAGGTAAACTCCGCACCTAAGACATCTCCGTAACCAACGAAGTCATCACCCGCGAATCGCTTTTCCACCAAGACTTTGAAGTGGTCACCTTTATGAATCTCAGAGTAGAAGTCGATATCCCACGAAAAGATATCGACCAACTGAGTAACCAAGGCCACGCTCTCGCCCTGTCTGGTTAATGCTCCCCACAGACTCGACTCTATCGTTCCTGAGACGATTTCCTCGGTGGAGACAATCGGCACCTCTTCCTTTTGTCCGCGCCACTGACCGTCCGCCTCGAGAATTGCCCGTGACCGCTCGATACGGCTGCAAGAAATCTCGAGCTCGACCAGCCGATTGCCTGCTCGGCAGGTCGCGAAATTGCATCGCGGGGAAATACGTCGAAAGTCTACATGCTCGGCAATTGCGGCGAAGGCACGACCAATCTCTTCTCGTTCAAACCCCCGAGCTAACAACGCATCCGATGGCATCTCATTTCGCTTCAATCGAAAAGTTTCAACTTCTCGATGACGCTCGGTTAAAGGCAAAGTGTCCGAGAATCGATACGTGTCTGAGAGAGATGAGAGCGCATCGGTCAGAGATTTCTTACCGACCTTTACTCTCACACCTGAGGGGTCATCGCTCACAACTTCCTCAGACGAGGGCACCATAGCCACATCTTTCGGGGGTTCAGCTTTTACCTTAAACTCTGCCGCTGGCGGTTCAGACGGTTTCGGGTTTGAAGGCTTTTCGCTTGGGGAAACTCGAGAGTTTAGAGTCGGCTCCTCAGCCGCTTCAGCTGATTCTCCACCAACGAGACCAAAGAGTTCACGAGGGTCTCCGTGGTACTGGATGACGCCGAAATTGAGGATAAGCATGGCTACAACAAGACCCGCTGTACCGCCAAATCCCTTCGATAGGCTACTTAGACTTGTAAATAGACCAGGCCCTGACGACTTCGCACTGGGATTGGAACTTCTTCTATAATGGTAACTCTTCAAAGTCTTGAAACCTTCTAAACGACCGATGCGTTTTAACCCCTCACCACCATCCAACGTCCTTTGGTACCATGGAGGTGGGTTTCCTACCAAAAAATTGGCCTCTTCGGTCTTCCTTTACTGGGCTGAGCGCTTCCCTACAATATCCTTGAGGTCCAAGCCTCCAGGATAACCATAGGACACATATTGATCGTAGCCATGGACCATCACACTGCAGGTCCCAGGGCACGTAAGTGTGTGAAGTCCATCAGCGATTGGGAATCGCCCGACAGACCAGCCTGGCGCTACCTCGACCAGAGAAACATCGCCGCCGGTCACCTCGAAGAGACGGGTGCCATCAAGCCGAGCGTCTTCTCCGGTTCGAAAAGCAATGGAGACATAATCTTCGGCATACTTATCGGGTGCCAAGAAGACGTAGTTATCGCGAAACTGCTCGATCGGGACCGCAAGCATGAACGCGGGATCACCGGTGTTGGCGTCATCTGGATCACGCCCCGGCCGGGGAGCCTGCTCAGCGGCGAGATATTGACCAACCATGACAGGCTTACTCGCCTCTACAAGAAAGTCTTCGTTGGTCTCGAGTTCAATCCACGCACCCGCTGCCAATGTTACCGGCGGAAAGACCGAAGGCGTAAATTCGACAACGGTGTCATCTTCTCGAGCTAAGACCCTCCACAATTCCTGCTCTGCGCCCCGTTGCATACTCCTGACTGCAAGATAGCGCTGTCCCCAGGTTTCTACTGGAAAAAGCTGCTGCTCTAGATGGTCTGCGCAGCACGTGATGAGTCCCGAAGTTGTACACGGTGCATGAGGAGAACAGTCGAGGTCGCCTTCCTCACAGCCACAGATAATACTGTCATCGAACTCACATCGGTTGGTCTCAAGATTACAGCGGTTCGTATTGGGAGCGTTGGAGGCCTCACTGCCACCGAACACCAAAACTGGGGCGTCGGCTTGGACTCGGCTACCTGTGAGATCTGCTCCGATTTGATTGGTCTCGATATTCAAGACTTCGTAAGCACTCAAGCGGGTGGTAAACGAATCCCCTGCCCGCATCCCAGGAATCCCGTCCCCCGGTAAGGTCTTGGTTGATACAGTCACAGTTACCTCAGCCGGCGTATCTGATATTCCAACGACTGTTACGAACCCCTTTAAATCATCGAATGTTTGCTCTCGAGTCATCATCCAGTAATCGTTGCCCGCGGTTGAGGTGGGCAGTAACAACGATGCGTCATTTGAAAAGACCTCGACATTTTCCAGAGGGTTGAATTGATAAGCTGTAAGGGGTGAGTTGGCGACAACCCGGTAAGCACGTTCATCGATCATCGTTCCTTCGATGTTTCGTGCAGGAAGCTCAAGAATGACAATCCCTCGGGGGGCAATGGTAAACCCCTGTACAAATCCGCTTTGCTCGGGAAAAACACCGCACTCAGGTTCAGAAATAGGAAGATCCACCGGAGAGTCCATCACCATACCATAGACGGTTACGGTGGGATCTGGGTTTGAGAGAACCACCGCGAATTGGCTGTTGGCTGCATCGCAATAGCGGATATTACCTAGTTCATCTCTGCCACAAGGTACGTTGGCATTATCCAAATCCACCGCATAGTACTCGCATCCTAGATAACTCTTTTGCTCTGCCTGGCAGACTGCGAGACATTCTCCCCCACCGCAAACACCATCGAGTGTCTCAGTTTGACAACTGTGTGAATAGCAGAGGCTCGTACCGGTTTCGTCACAACGATAAACGAAAGCTCGGTCGTCGCTACAAACCAATTCGCCAGGTTCACACTGCTTCGCTCTACATTCGTCAACGCAGTCCTCACAGGCCGCTGGTAGACATAGTTCATCGGCACCACACGGACTTGGAAGCCAGCGATCACCGGTCGGCGCACAGATCACACCACCATCTTCACAGGAAAAGCTCCCGGGCTCGCACGGTAGCTCGAGATTTCCAGAATTTTCGTCGGTCGTTGCTTTCGAACACCCAACCAAAAGGATGGCCACCACTAGATAAGCTGAAAGGTTCAATGTTGGCCTCGATGACATCTTTTCTCCCCTGCTGCCTTGGATGCCCAGTCGATTTCAATGGGCGATTGACAAGGTACATCCAAATCGCGCTAATGGCGCCATGACAAAAGCATATCGAGTAGCAGTTGTAGGTGCCACCGGTCTAGTCGGTGGAGAAATGATTCAAGTTTTAGAGGAACGAGGATTTCCGGTCAGTGAGCTCTTGCCACTGGCCTCCGTAAAGTCCTTGGGCTCCGTTGTACATTTCCAGGATAAAGACGTCGATGTTCAAGTCGCCCGACCAGAAGCGTTTGAGAATGTTGATATCGCTCTCTTCTCTGCTGGTGGCGCGCTGAGTAAAGAACTTGCGCCCGAAGCAGCAAAACGGGGAGCCATCGTGATCGATAATAGCTCGGCTTGGCGAATGGACCCTGAGGTGCCGCTGGTCGTACCCGAGGTGAACGCAAAAGCTATCGCGGGCTACAAGACGAAAAACATCATTGCGAACCCCAATTGTTCCACCATTCAGATGGTTGTAGCGCTGGCTCCTCTCCACGCAAAAGCGGGGCTAAACCGAGTAACTGTATCGACATATCAAGCTGTCAGCGGTGCGGGCCGAGAAGCAATGGATGAGTTGCGCGAACAGGTGGGCCTGCTCTTTCGGGGCGAAGACATCGAACCGGCTATTTTCCCTCACCCGATTGCCTTCAATGCAATCCCGAGGATCGACGTGCCGAGCGACGATGGCTACACCAAAGAAGAATGGAAGATGGTCTTCGAAACCCGCAAGATCATGGACCTTCCAGAGCTAGCCATCACGCCAACCTGTGTTCGGGTGCCTGTATTTAATGGGCATGCAGAGTCGGTCATCGCAGAGTTCGACGCACCTATCAGCGTGACTGAAGCACGTGAAGCCCTCAAAAACGGGCCGGGGCTCTTCGTTCAAGATGAAATCGAAAATGACGTTTACCCGACGCAGCTCGAGGTGAACGGTTCTGATGCAACCTGTGTCGGCCGGATCCGTCCGGCACTCGGCTTCGACAATGGCTTGGCATTCTGGTGCGTCGCAGACAACCTGCGCAAAGGGGCCGCTTCGAACGCCGTTCAAATCGCGGAAGTTCTGGTTCGAGATCACCTCTAAGTAGCTTCGCCTAACCTGCTTAATGTTTGACACGAGAGCCTATGCGCATCATGCTCAGAGGGCCTCTTGGCGTTATCCAGTAAGTTTAGGAGAACTTAGATGTGGATTCAGGGCTTAGCCCCCATCAGTGTCGCGCTATTAAGCGTGACCATGGCAGAGCAAACACTCGAAAATTATCAGCTTTGGTGGGAAAACGACGACCAAAGTGCCGTGAATAAGACAAGCTGTGATGTCAGCACGACGTCGATATCGTTTACCCTACAACCCGATACCGACTCACCCCAAGTGAACTCGGACGGTGAGCTCTACATCTGGTGGCCATCATCAAACGACGATGACTGCACTTCGCCCCAAGATGACAGCGCAGTTTTACTCGTCGATGGTCGAGTCTCTGACGACGCCGCGGGTTACTTTTCCGATTCAGCGTTCGAGTTTCCATCCGAAGCCGAGCTCACTTTTAACTACGAAACGGTCTACAGTCGCGTAAGTGAAACTTTCTGTGAGACAGACAGTCTGGTCGAGCGGACCGAGATCCGCTTATGCATTGGAATCGAACATCCCGAGACGGATTTAACCGGAAATAATGCTGAGCGTGAGGTCTACATCGATAGCGTGAGCGAGCTTCAAATCGGCGTGGACTTTATCATCGATTCGACCCCTCCAAGCACCCCGACCATTTCAAATATCTCACCCCGTGATGGCAGCATTCAATTCGACGCAACGGTCGATGAAGAGAGCCCCTACCTGAAAGAATGGCTCATCCGCTATCAGGAAGACGATGGCTCCGACTCGGAGTGCAGCACCTGGTCTGACGCTCAAGAGACAACCGTCGCCGTATCGGGGCTGGATACCAATTCCCAGTCCTTAAACTTTACGGCAACCAATGGTGTTGATTACGCGTTTTGTGTAATCGCGACCGATGACGCAAACAATCAATCCGCGCCATCTGAAACCCAGAAGGGCACCGCGCGAGACGAATGTGACTTCATCGAGTGCTATCCCGGCGAACTCCAAACCGGACACTGCGGTGCGACCAATCCAGAAGTTCTCTGGCTTCTCTTCGCTACTCTACTAGCACTAAGGTTGCGCCGCACCTGGAGGCCCCAATCATGTTAAGCATCACCGCCCTAATGCTAAGCGCGACCCTTGGGACAACCACGCCTGGCGGCTGGTCCTTCGGTCTTCATGCAGGCCCTTTTGATCCTT
>JAYYQC010000390.1:0-2708 GCA_036128675.1 Myxococcota bacterium
GCGAGGCTAAGGGGTGTGAACTCCTAAAAATCCACACCCCTGAGAGCCCCCCAACCCTCGATTTAATTGCGCGTCGACTTCTCAAAAAGCGGCAAGCTCATCAAAAAGCTCAAGAGCGAAAGCTCATTGGCCAGGACATTCTTGAGCCGTGTTGCAAAGTAGGTCAGCGGCATCGCTTCGTTATCATCCGGAATCGCGAGACGGTTTTGCAAGTCACGACCGCGTCCACAGAAGCTGTCGAGAAACTCGTGTACCGAGACCATCTCATGGATGTCGGTGCAGGTACCATCTGGATTCGTCTGAATCTTTAGCTTGGGACTGTTTTTGTTATCGCGGACCTTCAGCTCTTCATTGATGAAGACACCGGCAACATAGACCGCTTGATGTGCTTTGTACTGAACCCGCGATGCAATCTCACGGTAATACGGATCGTCGTTCTTAAACCCAGTCTCTCGATCGAGGTTGGCGACCTCCAAGAGCTTAATATTCTCAACAACTTCGAGCTTTAAGAGACGCAAGAGGCGCTCTTCGCCCTCCTGGCGGTCAAAGCCTCGGTACATTGCATCAAGAACACCTGCGATTCCCGCAGCCAACGGATCCATTGTGAGTCCCATATCTTTATCCTCCGTAAACTATGAGCCGGCCGTCTTCTACGGAAAGTGTGATAGAGATCGCAAATTTTGAGCATCACAAATTGAGACAAAATCTTCATCCATGGGTGGCTCCCTTGGGCTAGTCAGAGGAACCCCTAGTTGCGTTGACCTATGAAAGAGCCGAGACTTTCGAGGTCTTAACCAAGGAAAGCTTTATGCAACGACAACTTTTCCAGAGCCTGATCTTTTCGACGGGCCTCCTCTTCGGTGGGCTCGCTGCCTGCGGAGGCGACGATGCCGCCGAACCGAGTGATACAACCGGCGGTGACACAACCGGCGGAGATACAACCGGCGGAGATACAACCGGCGGTGACACAACCGGTGGAGATACAACCGGCGGAGATACGACCGGTGGAGGCACAACTGCCGCCGGCGTATACCTTGAGCCCACCGACGACTGTCCACAGCGCGGTGGCTTTATCGACGTCAATAACCGCGACAACTTCATCGATTACAACAGTGACGGCAATGACAACGCCGACACGTTCAACAACAGCGAGCTCAGTCCCTCTCTCGATGTCAACTGCGCCGGCGGTGTCGTGACGGTGAGCTCCAATGGCGTCGTCAACTACGACTACTACCGGATCGGACCGGATGGCTCAGGCGGCTCGGACCAAGAGCGCGAGCCAAGTACATCGAGCTCGAACTTTGAGTTTCCCGCCAGCCCTGCGGTCGCGGCGCAGCCGACCGACTTACCAACCGAAGGAACCGTCGCGGTCATGGCCAATGGCGTTCAGATCTTTGGTCCAAACGAAGCGCTTCGGGACAACGGTGCTGACCCCTACCTGCATGGTCTCCTCGACTATTGTGGTGGTCATGTCGATGTCTACCATCAACACTCGTTTCCAGAGTGCTTCTTCAATTACCCAACCATCGGAGGCGCTTCGAGTCTCTTAACCGAGGGCGGTGCGGGCATGGTCCTGGGTTATGCCCTTGACGGCTTTCCGATATTGGCACCCTATGAGTGTACCGACGCAAGCTGCGAGACCATTCTTCCGGTTGCCAGTAGCTGGGATTACGATACCAGCGCAAACTGGGTCATCCAGAGCCAGGGCCTCAGCGGCGACTGTGCGACCGACGATGCAGGTGGCTACTCGGACAATTATGCGTGGGACTGCAACGTCTTCAACGGTCAGAAAGCCGATACAGCCAATACCCTCTACGCCGACCAGTGCAATGGTAGAACCCGACCCGACGGCACCTACGCCTATTACGCAACCCGCGCCTTTCCGTATTTCTTGGGATGCTTCACCGGCACCGCGACCAATGCCGGCGGCGGTAATGCACCGGGTGGCGGCGGTGGCGGAGGCGGTGGCGGAGGCGGCGGACCTCCTCCGGGAGGCTGATCCAGCCCACTCCCTATTGAGCAAGCTCCAACGCACTCTCCATCGTGAGCCACGCATCCCGCGTGGCTAAGGAGATCCCATCCACACCTTCGAACGATGCGACCCAAGACTCAACATCCAAGACCAACCTAAGCGTTTGGTCTTCACTGATATCGATGGGCGTATCAAAGCGAATCTCAACTTCCGACGCATAATGAGACCGTGCGATCTCGGTGCTACCCTGCCGCAACAAGAGCGACGCGAGCTCACCTTCGTAGGTTCGCCCCCCGTGGGCAAAAAGCCACGTAAAACCACAAATCTCGCCGGCTGGAATATCCTGGGTTACCTCAAAGAGCGCTACCTCTCCCACCGGCAGGGCTTCATGCCAGATGATGATATCGTTGGCGCTGAGGTCCAGCGGATGACTCGCCCAGGCCTTCGGCACGAGTGAGAGTCTCTCAAGCCAGCCAAGCGGCGCTTCGCAGCGGGTAAGCTCCAGGGCGTAGCTGTGTAAAAATCCCCGGGTATCGGGCGCTTCGGTGAACGTAACCTCAAGGCTCAGCGTCGCAATCGCCCCGGCCTCCTCATCCATCACCGGCTCAGCAGCCACTGGAGCCTGATTGACCTCCGTACCACACGCCCAGAGACCAACGATAAACGTCGCTACCCAGCGCAGCTTCATCACCCGGTTCCTTGCTCTTCGAGCCGCGCTGCATACGCCTTCGAGGCG
>JAYYQC010000391.1:0-10737 GCA_036128675.1 Myxococcota bacterium
AGCTTCATGAACGGCGAATTTATCTCGGCACAGCAACTTGATGCATTCTCATACTGCGCCGATGAACTGACTGACTTTGTGCTCATTCGGTCCGAAGGTATCGAATCCACCTTCGAGAGCCCGGTCCTACCATTGGAGTTCTTGCCCACGTGGCATAACAATGCTCCAGAAGAGCGCTATGAAGTTGGGCTGGCCTGGGTCTTTCCCTTTCTTATTCAGCTTGAGTATGAATCGGTGTTGGCCGGTTCAGCCAGTGCCTTTGCCTTCAGTGTCCCGTTTGGTATCGCGACGACCGGACAAGCACTCTACGGAAGTGAAATGTGGACATCAGAGGCTTTCGACCTCACGCTTGCGCTTACCCATTGCACGCGCTTTTGCGATCACCCGAGCTTCGATGGTGCCGGCATTTATCAGGTTCGCGAACCATTTCGAGATACGTATCAGGATCAGTGTTATACTCCACGCTTCCCTCAACTAACCGATGGAGGGTTTCCGGATGACCCTTAAGAGATACCTTCTATCGGTAGGCTTCATCCTTGTCTTCCCTATTCAAGGTGCCCATGCGAATGAGCCGTCCCCTACCAAAGAGGATAGAACAAATTCTGAAGCGTCTGACTATCGTCAAGAACAGGACGAATCACTACGCGATAAGCGTTCTACGCTAGACGCCCTGCTGCAGTCGTCCATTGGTTCTACGACGACTCCACTGCGGTTTGATTGGCGTGACTCCCCCGCTCATTTTGGAATAAATGCCTCACAGCTCCTCGAGCTTAATAATTTTGAGTCGTGGCGCGTTGGCGCACTTACGAGGCTCCCAACCAAGAATTTTCTCTGGGAGTTTCAGCTCAACTACGTCTACGTCCGAGACTCTCGTAGCTCTCGGCAGCTCGCCCTCACCCCTTACCGCCAACCCGGTCGTCCAGCCCGCTTTGAACTTGATATCGGCCTTAACTGGCCAGTGGCTGAAGGCGTTGTGACCCCACGGTTTAATTGGCTACCGGCAGTCGATTTAACCCTCAGCGCGTATGGTGGTCTACGCTATATGGTCTACCCCGGAATTTATCGATTCGACGGCTTTCTCAATACACTCCGAGAATTTACATCTGTAAATCTCTCTTCGCGAGAACTCGAGGCTTTGGAAGATAGCCGCCTCCAATCCATGGAGGTCGTACCAAATCGATACTTTTTATTGGCGGGTTTTTCATCGGATATCTACATGCCAGCCGGCGCATTCTTTAATCTCAAGACACTCTTTCATATACCTTTTGGTGTAAATCCAAGTACCTTGACGCCTTGGTGGTGGTATGAGCTAAGCGCCTCGATGGGCTGGGCTTTTTAATGTCGGCGTATATCATCATTTTTCTCGCCTTAGCATCAGTCGATGTCTCGGTAGAGAAACTCCAGTATGATGTGCACGCCAATGCTCGGCTCGCCTTGCGCGATGACTATCCCGAAGAAACACTTAAGCTCTGGTTTCTACAAAACTCACTCGAATCAACTAGCCAAGAGCCCGGCCCTCACGGCGACGACTTTCACTCTCTCACGTGGACAGCTTTGAGCCGCCTCGGGATTTGCGCGGAGGGATTAGCCAAAGACTCCAAGGGTGCTGGCATTTGGCCAATCGCTCAACACAACCTGATGTTAAAGATGTTGCGTAAACCACCGCTTGCATCGCGACTCACCCCTTTCGATGCGTTTCAACTCGGATATCAGCAACGGTTCGTCGGTATCTACGACGTACTTAACCGTGATGAAATCTCGGCCCTCAAATTCCGTTCAAACTTTTGTCTTACCCCTTATCTTGAGAAAGCTGAGATCTGGGATTTTCCTTGGAGTGAGAATGACCTGAGAGTTACGCGCGCGATTGTCCTCAAGCGCCTTCTTCAAAATGCTCTCAAAACAACCGCCAATGCAAAGGTTCGGGGGCAGGCAGTCCTGAGTGCGAGGATTTTTGACCTCAACCTTTACCTCATTGACCAAGTCGAACGAGAGCGACGTCGAGCCCGCAGCGAGCAGGCCCGTGCCGGCAAAACCGCACAATTTTCACCCAATGCACTTCGAGACATGACCCATCCGCGGCAGCGCGCTTTCATCGGAGCAGAGCGAGAGCAGGAAGAGATCCTAAAGCAGGGCTCACAATGGGAGAGCGCAGAATGGCTCCAATTGGAACCCGAGAGAAGACTCTACCTCTTTATGAAGACGGCCGAATTTCACAAAGCCTCGATGAACCTCGATAAGCTACTTCTTCAATTCATCGATGTTTTTATAGCCCGTAAAGACGGCGAGAGCCTCTCCCACTGGCTCGGTGTATATCAAGAGCTGAGTGACGGTGACCCGCGACAAGAAATCTGGAATGGTCAACGGGGTCAGCGAATATTAGAGCTCGGTCCAGAGGAAGGGTTTCGGGAGCGAGCCGTTATCCGTCTTCACCAGGGAATTCATGCAATTCAAACTGGAGACTATTTAACCGGCTTCAAGGCATTCGCAGAGAGCATCGCGTTAGCCGATACTTCCATTGTTCCGGATAAGGTTCGTAACTTAGCCCTTCGATGGATTACGCATACCGCCGGACAGTTTACTCTCGACGCAACCTTGTTAAGTATCCTGGAGAAAAGCTTACCGAAGCTAGAGCAAATCGAAATCCTTGAATCGTTGTTATGGCAAGCCGCCTGGAGTGGTGACAAAGCGGCGTTTAAACTGGGCGAAACGCAGCTCGCTCGTCGCCGATCAGCCACCGAGAGAATGGCGACTATTCGCCCTTTAGCCAGTGGTAATATCAAATTGCTCATCCAAAATTTGAAACAGGTAAGCACCCAACGACCATCCGCGGCAATGAAGATTGTCGAGCTCCTTTTGCAGACCTTCGAACGACAAACCCTTGAACGCCGGCGCGCGCACCGAACGACGCTGACCGCACTCAACCGCTACCTCGATTGGCTTATTCGGAACCAAGACGAAAAAGGCTTTGAGCGTCGTCTGAACAGACTTGAGGATCAACTCGACTCAATAAGTCTTGGACTGGATAATCTCAATGCATCTGACCGGGTGCTTCAGGAAACCTCCCCGTATAGCACCACCTTTATCGGCAGCATTAAATTAGCCCCTACCGATACCCCGCCCTGGCCGTTTAAAATACCCACCATCAAGCGCCCCAATCCCTTCTCGCCCATCCCACTCACGCCGGTCGAGTGGCGTTCTTCAGACAACGACCTCATCATGGGATGGTTGCTCGGCAGATGAAGCCCAATTTGAAACAAGAGGCTAAAAAGCTTCGACAAGAAATAAAGCGCGACCTCAAGGCGCAGAGCTCGGAGTTCTCTGATAGAAAGAGAAAACGAAGGTTAAAACGCCTGGGCGGAGTGACAACTCTACTCCTCCTGCTCTGGCTACTCGCACAAGACTGTGCCACAGAGTCCATCCCAAAGACTTCCGCGCCCGAGACAATCCCGAAGACGCCACCAAGCCCGCAAGCCATCATCGAGGAAACGCCGCAAAGACCTAGAGTACCCGCCTCGGTCCCTCCAAGGAGGCGTCCTAATTTGAACGTCAAGCCTCCACCTCAACCGGTTTGGCTCGAGGAATTTCAGCGACAGGTCTCTGCACGCTCACCTCTGATGGCAAAATGCGCAGAAGGTGCAAGAGCCCCCGGTCTCTTGCGCTGGTCGGGGTCAGTAAACCCAAGCTCTGGGATAATTTCGGAGCAAGTCATCGAATCGGTCAATGCAAATCAAGCACTGACCGAAACCCAACAAAAATGCATTCTACGTGCGCTCGGGACTCCGCCCTTCAAGCTCCGGGATCCCGGCGACGGACAAGCCAAACGGATTCGACTCATCTTGGAATATTAAGCGTTATTCACCGAATAAGTGGAGAGGACCGGAAAGGACGCCTCTCGCTCGACGAGCGGCAGTCCTATATTAGGAATAGATAGTGCAGATGCATGCAGCATCATACGTGGGGCATGCTCACTACCCCCATAACGCATATCCCCGATAATCCGATGCCCAAGATGAAGGAGATGAACGCGGATCTGATGACGCCGTCCGGTAACTGGAGAAACCCTAACCTGACTGACGGCCTGGCCCATAAATTCGCCGATTTCACTCAGCTCAAATTGAGTCTCGGCAGATTTACCTTCGGCCGATATCTCAACGCACCCATCCTCTCTTTCAAGGAGCGGTTCGCGTACGACTGCGGGTCCATCGAATACGCCTTCAACAAGGGCTTGGTACCGTTTAACAACCATTCTGCGATCGAATGCATCGCGGGCAGCGGCGGCCGCACTACGACTCTTGGCAAGTAAGAGTAGGCCCGAGGTAGCATAATCTAATTGATGACAGAATCTCAGTTCGCGAAAATCAGGGTGGAGTTTCTTTAAGAGTACTTCAAGGGTCGCTGGCCTCGCCCCATCAATTTGGAGGTCATAGGGCTTATTTACGACACAGAAATCGGAATTCTCGAAGCAAACGAGCTCACGCAAGGTTAAGGACTCTACCTCAAGCGCCCTCTGGGTATCATAGGCATGGGGAGGCAAACGACTCTCTCAGCTGTCTTAGGCGAACTCAACGCTGTGATGTCTAAAGCCATCGACCATGAGAACAATCAAGAGTTGCCGCTGAGAATGTACCTCCAGCTCCGGACGTCCCTGCTCCTCGAGCGCCCAGTCCTTCATTTCGGTCAGCTCTTTTTCGACGAACTCCAGGTGCTCGTGATCGATAAAATCGGCCTTCTTTATCGGATAAAGCTGAATCGAAACTTCACCTTCACGGCTGACCAAGGCTGAAGCGACGACGACACCCTTGAGCTTTGGTGGCTGCTTGACTGCTCGGTCGAACTCAAAATGAGTGAACTCGCCAAAGTGCACACCCAGCTCATCGATGCCTTGAAAACAGGCCCTCGCTTCGTTTTTTGAGCAGGCGTAAATTTCAGAGCTAGGCAGTTTTCGATGTACATGAATTTCCAAAGCTTGATCCCTCCCCGTCTTGGAAGCCTAAGAGGAAACGGGGACTCGGGCAAACCTCAGGCTCGGTTCTCAGACCTCCAAAACCTGATGGTCGCCACTCTTTAAACTCCCAAGCTTCCAAGGACCGACGGCGACCCGAATCAAGCGGAGCGTAGGAAAGCCAACTGCGGCGGTCATACGACGCACTTGTCGGTTCTTCCCTTCGGAGATCGCGAGCTCAATCCAGGCGGTGGGGATCGACTTTCTCTCGCGGATCGGAGGATCGCGCTCCCAAAGCTCAGGATCTTCGATGAGCCGAACCTTCGCCGGCCGAGTCACACCATCCTTAAGCTGAACGCCTCTCCGGAGCTGCTCGAGCGCCTCTTGGGTGGGGACCTTTTCTACTTGAGCCCAGTAGAGCTTGGGTGTCTTGGTTTTAGGCGAAGCGAGTCGATGTTGAAGCTTACCGTCGTCGGTGAGAACCAAGAGGCCTTCGGAATCTTTGTCCAATCGACCCGCCGCATAGACATCCGGGACCGAAATGAAATCGGCCAGGGTCCGGTGTCCCTCTTCACTTGTAAACTGACTCAAAACCCCGAAAGGTTTGTTGAATAGGACGACCCGCGCCATGACTTCCCCACTGGTAAACGAAAAACTATTCCTCGAAGACCTTGGACGAGTCGGCGGTCAACCGTCTGATCTCGCGCAGCTCTTTCTTCGTCAAATCACGCCACTCGCCTACCGGCACGTCCAGCTTCACATTCATGATGCGCACCCGCTTCAGCCGCGTAACGCGGTAACCTAGATATTCACACATGCGACGAATCTGACGATTAAGTCCCTGTGTTAGGACAATGCGAAAGCGCTGCTTACCGATTTTTTCAACTTTGCATTTGCGGGTAACAGTATCGAGAATGGGGACACCGTTGCTCATCGCATCGACGAAGGCTCGATCAATGGGAAAGTTCACATCAACCAGGTACTCCTTCTCGTGATTGTTCCGGGCCCGAAGGATCTTGTTCACGATATCGCCGTCATTCGTAAGAAAGATGAGCCCTTCACTCGGCTTATCCAGACGACCAATCGGAAAAATACGTGTCGGATAATTGATGAAGTCGATGATATTATCCTTTTCGACGCCTGTATCGGTGGTGCAGACAATGCCAACGGGTTTGTTGAAGGCGAGATAGACACGCGCTTCTTCGCTCTGACGAACCGGCTTGCCATCCACACAAACTTCGTCTGCCGGACCAACCTTGGTCCCGACCTCTGGAACGACGCCATTAATCGTAACGCGACCAGCGGCAATCAGCTTGTCCGCAGCGCGACGCGAACAATAACCAACTTCACTTAAGAATTTGTTGATCCGTGTCTCTTGCTCGTCAGCCATGATGGCACCCTTAAAATTCGCATCGTCATTCAGAGAATCCTGCTCCCTACGGGAGTCTCTTATGATGTTCAACTCCCTCACTTAGGAAAGCGACAAAGCCGAAGAGTGAGATCTCAAGTCGGATATATGCTAGCACGAAGCGCATCCATTCGAGTTCAAATAGCTCAACAAGGAGAGGTCAACCATGACGACACGTGCAATTCTGGTAACCGGAGCCAATCGAGGTATCGGCCGAGCCATTGTCCAGGCCATACTAGAGAAGTCCGACGACACCTTTGTGTATCTTGGAGCCCGCGATCTGAACCGAGGTGCATCTGCCATCACTGAACTCAAGGAGCTCAACTCTGCTTGGGGAGACCGAATCGGCGTCTTGGAGCTCGATGTATCATCCGACTCGTCGGTTGATAGCGCAGCCGATATTGTCAGACAAGTTCTTAACAGGAAAACCCAGTTATACGGCATCGTCAACAATGCCGGAATGGGCTATCCCGACTCACCACTCGAGCAGACCTTGGAGGTCAATGTCCACGGGATTCGTAGAGTCGTCTCGGCCTTTGCCCCACTGCTGGCGAGCTCGGGAGGCCGAATCGTCAACCTAACCTCTGCCGCGGGACCAAACTTCGTGGCCAAATGCTCCTCCGAGTATCAATATAGGCTGACCAGTGAGTCCACATCACTAGAATCATTGATAAATTTG
The DNA here is from genome assembly GCA_036128675.1 of Myxococcota bacterium. Taxonomy (GTDB): domain Bacteria; phylum Myxococcota; class XYA12-FULL-58-9; order XYA12-FULL-58-9; family JABJBS01; genus JAYYQC01. Next base: position 7,030 of record JAYYQC010000391.1, read on the forward strand.
ATGAACGAGGCGTTAAGCTTTTCATCGAGAAAATCGCTCGAGACTGCGGGTTTGGGCGACGGGTCTGCCTATGGACTCTCGAAGGCATGCGCCAATACCCTGACCATGATTCAGGCCCAGCAGTACCCTGAGCATCGTGTGAATGCCTGCACGCCGGGCTTTATCGAAACCGAACTCACCCGACCGATCGCTGCCGCCCGCGGCATGACGCCGCAAGAGATGGGCATGAAATCCGTCGAACATGGTACACGCGCACCGCTTAAATTACTCCTGGGGCCCATCGAGCAAAGCGGCTGGTATTATGGAAGCGACGGACTGCGCACACCAATGCACGAATATCGGGCACCTGGCGCACCAGAATACGCGCCATAATCTACTTTAAAGTAGTCACTTTTTACCCTTGCAAGATTTTTTAGCTTCTATACAACACTCTTATCACGCTGACCGATTTTAATGTTGTTGCTTGGGAGGAGCCATATGCTTGCCACGATCCAGTCGTTTTCGAAGTCTTTCATTCAAGAGTCTGCACTCCTTGGTCGCTGGGCCAAAGCGCGCATCTTCAACGATAAGACCCGCGATCAGCGCGTCTTCGTCATGAAGAACTTTCTCCCCGATGAGACGTTCAAAGGGCTCCAGCAACTCGCTCTCGACAACCGTCATCTTTTTTTCCGCAAGAGTGGATTCAACCGCTCGGGCGCGGCGCTCGGACGACATGAACTTCTCGACAGTACATGCGCCGGCGTCGTTGAAGGACTCATCAACGACGCATTTCTCGCAAAGGTCCGAGCGGAGACCGGTATCGAGGACCTTCACTACGTCACGGCCGAGGACCGCAACCAGATAAGCCTTCTTTATTATGCCGAGGCCGGTGACGGTATCGACTGGCATTTCGATGGCAACATCTACCTAGGTCAGCGGTGGGCGGGTATCTTTCCACTCTTCGAAGAAACCGGCGATGACACGACCAAATTGGAGCTTGAGGTAAATGGCGAGGTCATGACCTTTGACCGTGAAGAGGTGCACAACACACTTCTGCTCTTTCAAGGGGACCAAGTGAAACATCGCGTCCGCCCAATGAACGACGGTGAAGAGCGATTGGTCGTTAATCTTCTCTTCTCACCCACGCCGAACATGACGAGCAATCCAATGCTTCGCCTCTATCAGACCTGGGTGAACTATATGTTCTACGGAAAGCTCGACAAATAAGACGGAATGCCGCTCAATCAGTGTGCTGCTTCTTCCTGCATATACTTCTTGGGCTTGTACCACATTGCTACAAAGACAAAGACCACTGCTGTACCAAGCATCATCCAAGTCCAAAACCAGAAATAAGCCGCGCCTTCGAGCTTAACCTGACCTCCAACTGTCAGGTTGCTATCGAACTCGATGGTTGGAACGCCTCCACGCTCACGCTCAACTTGCTTTCGACCCTCTTCTCCCAGAAGTTCGATCATGCGCGTTTCGCGCCAGTTCAAAGGCTTCTCTTCCTTGTTCTCAGTAGAAACCATTGGCCTTGAAACAGTCACCGTGTGAACAATGTCATCCGGTGTCAACGCGGTTTTATCCGCCCCCAGGCTGATGAGCTTGTAGCTGTTGCGATTGATCATGCGATACTCAAGTGGGGTACCCCAGCTATCGACAACACTTTTTGCAATCTCTTGTCCGGGCTCGGTTCGAGGCAGCGCCTCGGTATTTTTATCGAAGTACGCGCGAATCAATCCTTCGGCGGTCCCAAAGTGCGCTTTGGTCGCTTCGGTGACCGACGCAACGTCACCCTTCTCCACCAAGATGAATTTGTTCACACCCGCGGTAAAGTAATTGCCGAGAGACACTGAAAAGAGAAAGACCGCCATAACTGCCGACTTCATGCTGGTTGGAGCCTGGGTATAGGCAAACTCCAAGCAGGTAATTGAAACCATAACCTCAGAGGCGGTGAGAACAGCGTAGGCGAAGAGCTGCCACGAGATATTGGGCGTTTCACCCGCATCGATCCAAGACTGTAGTATCGCGACAATCGCAAAGCCGGGAACCATAACGAAAAGCCCTAGCGCAATCTTACGAAGGGGAGTTAATGGAAAGACTTTATCGATAGCCGGGTAAATGACGTAGCTAAAAAGCGGTACCAATGTGACAATCATCACCGGGTTGACTGCCTGAATTTGAGATGGCAGCCACTCAATACCAAGCCAGTTTCGGTCTAAGTCTTCGGCTTGGAGAACCCAAGATGAGCCCGTCTGATCGAAGAGAGCCCAAAAAACGGCGACGAAGATAAAAATAACAAAGAGCTTGAGAATCGTCAGAATGCCTTCGGCCGAAAAGGTCTCGCGAATAAATGCCTTCCCACGCGGCGGGATATGGATGAAGACGTTACGCCCCATCCAGAAGAGAACCGTCGCAATTGCCATCAAGACACCGGGTACACCGAATGCCCAGTGCGGGCCATACCACTCAAGCAAAAGGGGTGTTGCGAGCGTGGACAGTGCAGCGCCGACGTTGATCGAGATGTAGAACCAACCGAAGACCTTCGTAAGCCAGTGACTGTTGGTTTTCCCAAATTGGTCGCCAACGTGAGCGGACACACAGGGCTTGATGCCGCCTGAGCCAAGAGCAATCAGATAAAGCCCGGTCATCATCCAGCTCTCTGCACTCATTCCCGGCCCACCCATAAACGCCAGCGCAAGGTGGCCGAGACAGTAAACAATCGAGAGGCTCAAAATGGTTCGGTACTTACCGAGGACGGTATCGGCGAGAAACGCGCCGAGCACTGGGGTGAGATAGACCCAAGAAGTAAAGTCGTGGTAGCGGGCAATCGCTTCGGCCCGCTCCATCGGCTCACCGGCAACATCAGAGAGCAAAAAGAGGTACTTGGTCATGAAGATGGTCAAGATCCCCTTCATGCCATAAAAGCTAAAGCGCTCGGCTGCCTCGTTTCCAATGATGTACGGAATCCCCTTCGGTAGGTCGGGGGTTGCCACCGGGGCGGTTAGATATTGCTTTGTGCTCATAAGCTCGCGTCTCCCATCAATCTGGGCGCTGCTTATCAGCCTCGTCTCTGATTTTCCAAGAGATTTAACGCTTCGTTATGCCAGGGATGAAACGGTAGTGTCCTGTAATTGGAAATCGGAAGAGGATGTCTTCAGCCACAGTTCCCCCGCCCATATTATGCACAATGAGGGGGCGTTTTCCGTCTGGACTCATTCGGTCTATGACGACACCGATATGAGGTAACCACCCTTGCGGATTGAGGTTCCAGGTAACGAGGTCTCCCGGTTGATAACGATTCGCTTCTCTCGAAACAGGTAGCGAGGCTCCCTGCCGCTTAAGAAAAGTCTGCAGATTGGGTACCCGACGGTGATCGATATTCCGATCGGGGCGTTTTGCGCCCCAATGCTTTGGATACTTCGGGAATGCCTTCTTCATATCCTCGTGGACAAGAACCTGCAGGTCGATACCTAACTTCCGATAGGCACGAATGACCACATCCGTACAAACGCCGGTGCCTTCGGGAACATCACCGCCAGGATAATCCAGTGCGACATAGTCCGGCGTATACACTACATGGACCTTCGTGCGGTCTTTGGCGGCTCGAATCAAGTCGGCACGAAAATCACGTGTACCCAAGGCTTCGGTGGCCCCACCCAAGCTCAACACACCAATCACACAGACCAGCCAACGCATATTAGCCTCCCATCACCTGCCGAGGCTGTG
>JAYYQC010000392.1:0-6130 GCA_036128675.1 Myxococcota bacterium
CGCGCTTGGTACGATTCTTCGTCCGCCATGAGTAACAAACACCCCACTTACGCTTACGACACTCAGTGACCTCGTCGTTGGGATAAGAGTTAGCAACATTGTGATAAGCACCGATGCCAACGACATGCATCAAGTCAGGTACTGGGTCCCACTCTGCGTGGTATCGGTCGCCTGGAACATCGCCAAGGTTATCCCAGAACGCAGGTGGCGCACCGTAGGTATAGACTGTTCCACCGTGCTTATCCGCGAGCATGGTAGCGATGGCACCACCGCGGCTGTGTCCGATCCAAGTGGTGTTCGAGCCACAGTGAGATAGACCCTCCGCTTCGAGGTCAGCAATCGCATTCTCAAAGCCACGGTGGTAGCTCGAGTTATTATGACCGCTCTGCACGTTGAAGTTACCAAGGCGACCGATCCAGTCTTGATATTGCGACGGCTGACTGCCCAAGATGGCGACGGTGCAACCTTTCTTCATCGCGAAGTCGGTACCGGTATTGTAAGTCGAAGGCCAGCAGCTGCTGCCACTGCTCGCACAGGTGTAAATTGTACTGGCAGCATCGTAAGCATGCGTACAATTGGCCGCGCTTCCTACACATCGGCTCTTCACGTTCAGACGCTCAGCAATGCCATGGCTCAAAGAGAGACGTGGCTGATTGAGTAGCATATTTGACATTTGAGCCGCTTCGAAGGCCGCGCGACCCTCTTCGATCAGCGACTCAAAACCAATGTCCAGCGCATCGACTTTGTTGAAGACGTTGGTGCACTCACCCGCCTCGGTATCGCGACACGAGGTACAAACGAGTTCGCCGCCCGCGTTCAGAGGTGTATTTCCGGTCTCGCACGCGTCGATTGCGAGGATATCGCCGTTAGACAAAGATACGAGGAGTCGATTGTTGAACGAGGTATTTAAGTTCCACTCGACGTCGTCGCCGAAGTGCTGGGTCACAAACTCTTCGAGCCATGCGTGACGCAGACCACGCTCAACGAAGCTGCGGACGCCTTGGTTTTGGGTGAACGCTTCAAGCATTTCGACACCCTCAAGATTACCAAATCGCTCAACCATCGATGCCCCGATAAGCTCGTTGACCACCGGTGCAGTATTCTCGTTAAGCTCGCGAATCGCTCCATCTTCAGCACGGTATTGAAGAAGCTGTGCGAATCCGAAGCCGAAAACGACATTCTCACCGAAGTCTGGGTCATCAAGGCCAACGTGAACAATCATCGGCGTTCGGAGGCTAACCGGCTCATCACGGTCTGCAGACAAGGCGAAAACAGCTTCCCACTCGTCGCCAGACCAGCGAAGGAGACGTGCTTCATTAAGTTCCGGGTGGTCTGCCGCGATATAATGCACAAGCGCGTACATGCCGTTCTCGCTGACAGCGACTCGAACTTCATGATTTGCCCCACTCGCTGCGTCAAGTTCGGCAGCGAGTGCCGCATCCGGCCGGATAATGGTTACGAGGTTCTGACCCTGCATTGCCTCGCCCGCTGGGTGAGAAGCGAAGTCGAGGTTGATGAACTCATCACTTGAGCTGGCAGCGGAGCCTTCCGACTCCTCGTCGAGAATATTGCCCTCGCCATCGACAAGAGCTCCAAGGTCTTCGTCGTAGTAAGCGTCGCCGCCGCAGCCAGCGGTATCACCACCAGCAGCTTGACCACTCAACGTACCAAGCTCCAGCTGCGAGCCAACCATTCCTATCGCGACAACCGCCGCAATAATCACCAATCCTTCGGGTAGTTTTCTTTTCATCGCTGTCCTCCAGAAACGCAATGGGTTCCTTGGTCTCTTCCAAGACTCGTGCCAACCTCGAGCAATATTTTTCTCAATGAATACAGGGACATAGAGGGGTGGCTAAAATTTGATTGGATAAGCGCACTCAAATGAATCAAAATTTGGCACAACTGAATACATAATTACTTAAATAAGCCAAATTTTGAGCTTTTAATGCTGCTAAAACGGATTTAATTGGATTTACGTGCACCAGTTACCCAAATTTATTCAAAATTAGCTCGGAATTTATTTGGTTTGGATGAGACGTAAATAACCGAGAACGGCAGCGCTTAATGTGGGGCTAAAATCTCGAGGAGACACATCTACCACAAGACTCAAGGCGAACTGGGCTCATCGAACACGACTACGCGATTCAGATTCTCGACAAGATGCTTTTGAGACCGCCCATCCGGCCAAACAATCTCAAGACTAACAGCGTCGTCCCACTCGCCGAGCCCGAAGGTTTGAACGAGCTCATTCGCCGAGAGGTAGCTCCGGGACGGCTGAACCAACCGGTATTGAACCAAATCACCCGAGGAAAGAATCAGCTCCGCACCAATGGCCTCCGGATTAGGCGACCGCCCCCTTAATTTAATCCTCAGCCAGTTGTTCGAGGTATCTGTATCATTTCGATAAAGATAGGCCGGTCCTTTGACGGATGTGGCAATCAAATCGAGATCACCATCTCCGTCGATATCAGCCGACGCCAACCCCCGCCCGACGATTGAATTCGCAAAATCACCGGACAAGCTCTTCCCCAAATAAACATACGTCGTTTTACAGCGGCCACCACAATTCCAAAATACATCTCCGGGCTGCTGGTACCCAGTGCCGACACGGTTAAAAAGACTCGGCTCGACATCTTGGATGCCACCATTGACCTCGAAAATATCTCGATAGCCATCCAAGTCATAATCCAGAAACAAGGCACCGAATGTTACCCGGTTATTGGTACGCGGACCCACGCCTTCAGCAACTGTCTCATCAAAGAACTTGGGGTCATTGGCGTGGTTCACGTAAAGGGACGTCATCTCCTCAGCGAAATTCCCGACGACTACACGAAATTCTTGTCGCACCCAATCCCGCTCAACATCGATCCCCATTGCAGCGGTAGACTCTCCACGCCTATCGTAGGCAAAGCCGTCTTCCTGGCCCCTCTCATCAAACCCAAACGGAGTTTTTGATTTCAAAAATAGATTTCTAACCCCGTCATTCGCTACAACGACATCGAGAATCCGGTCGTTGTTAAAGTAGCCAATTCCAAAACCGAGATTCTTACCAACTGGGATTCCAGTGGAAGGTTCCACAACGTGGAGTCCCCATGACTCGCTCACATCACGAAAACGCAGGTTCCCCTCATTCAGATATAGCCGGCTAAACTGCCCTTCCAGTGCTTCCGGTTCGTGGTAAACAAAGCCGACACCTGGAACCGTCTCAACCACCTTCTCATGAATATCTTCATTCCAGACGCCATAATTACCAACCAGCAAGTCCAAGTCCCCGTCTAAATCAACGTCGAAGAATGCCGCGCACGTGCTGTAATCTTCGGCTGCCCCCGCAACGCCAGCACTTGCTGTGACATCCTCAAATCTTTTCCCATCGACGTTCTTCAAGAGCCGATTTTCACCAAGTGCGGTTATGTAGAGGTCAGTGAAGCCGTCGCCGTCAGCATCACCTACGCCGATGCCAATTGCGTAAAAGGACAATTTAAGACCGAGCTCTTGAGTGACGTCACGAAATTGTCCGGTCCCATCATTCTCGAATGCCGCAAGGTATCCATCGGTACCATCGCTTGCGTTTTCTGGCCAATGGGTTGAGCTTATCAATATGAGATCTGGGTCGAGGTCATTGTCCCAATCAACCCAAGCCACGCCAGTCCCCATTGCCTCGGGGAAATATTTCTTCCCAACCGCGCCGTTCTCCTGCGTCCACTGAATCCCGGATTGAACCGATGTTTCAACAAAAGCGGCCTTTGGGGGCTTTATCCGTGGCTGCAGACTTTTACGAATCTTGGTGAGTGGCGATACCGCCGGTGCATCGGATGCGTCGTTTTCGATAGGTTGAGAAAGCCAGCGAATCCCCAGCGCTGTAATCGCACCCAATAAGAGGATGCCGAACGACGTCCATAACACGACGCGCTGGGTGCGAACATCGACTTCATCTTCTTCCGGTTCTTGGCTCACACCTTGATTAGAACTTAGTCCTATAATCAAACGCAAGACGTTAGATGCCTTCATCGAAAAGAGATAAGGGCCCTGTAATGCGAAGAAGCCTTTTACCGCTTGGTAAGAGTCACACAGTCAGTTTCCAAAAGCGTATTCGACTTTGTGCACTCGACAACACCAAAGCTACAAAAACGAAGAAACCCCCGCGAGGTGTCTGGAGCACTCTCGCGGGGGTCTCTCAAGTTTGTGTTAAATTAGCTTACCACTTGTGTGATGACCAACCATCGCTGTTGGTGTAACCATAGAGGTGAGCATCAAGGAAGCGCCAAGGCCAGGTCAGGCCACTGGTAGTAAAGCTGCCAATGCGCTCATTCTTCCAGCTGCAGCGTCCCCAGCTACACTTTTCATAAGTCTTGCGACCGTTGTTGGTGTATGGCTGGTAGTTTACGCTAGAGCCAACCATCGGTACTGGGTCCCAGTCGTGTACATAACGCTCGCCGCGTACGTTCTGACCGGTTGATGGCGCACCGAAGGTAACAGCATACTTGCCACAGCGGTTCGCAATCCAGCCCGCGATCGCACCGCCACGGCTGTGACCGGCGATGGTTCCTGGGAGGTTACCACAACCACCATGGGCGGCGATGATGATTTCACCATCGATACCCCAGCCTAGACCGCCACTCACGAGTGAGCCGAGGTTCCAAATCCAGTCCTGGATGGTCGTGCTACCACGAACGTAAAGGACATTGCCGCTGCGCTTCGAGCATGGTGTGAAGAAGGAGTTAGCGATACCGCTTGTATGCACGGTGCAGCCGCCGTTGTCGTAGACGTCAAGGACAGCCGCTTGAGCGAGACCGTGAGCGTTTCCACCACCGGCTTTCGCGAGACGGGTGAACTGTGGACGGTCGACCAGACGATTCATTTCGCGAAGGCGAACAAGGTCGTCGTTGATCGAAAGAACACGGTTGTCATAATCCATCTCAAGCATGTCGACTTTATTGAGCGGGTTATCGCACCCACCAATTTCCTGACAGGTTCTACAGACGAGCTCACCACCAGCGTAGAGTGGAGTGTTTCCGATATCGCAACCCTCAATCGCAAGCACTTGACCGTTGGAAAGAGCGACCAGCATCTGGTTGTTCATCGATGTATTCAACCGATACTCGACGTCTCCACCAATCTGTTCTGCTACAAACGACCGAAGCCATGAGTGCTCAAGACGCTCTTGAACGAATGAGAGCATCGCGACATTTCCAAGAGCCCGGTTGCGGTACTGAGCGAACTGCTCGTCATCAGCTGAGTCAAAACCCTCAGCTTCGGCCATATCTGCGAAAAGGGTCTCGGTTTCTTCACGGCTCATCTCGCTGAGTGTTTCCTCTGCGATGCTGTAGGCAAGAGGGCTGCCGTCGTTGACGGAGAAGTAAATAATGGTATCGTCGTCGGTCTCTTCTACATGGCCAAGGATCGGATTGTTGACCTCAAAGCCCCGGCGGTCGTCGCTCAGCGATACGATGGTAGTCCACTCGCCACCATCATTTCGAAGCAGCTGAACCTGACTATATTCCGCATAGTCATCAGCACCGAAGCCAACGATCGCGTATCGACCATCGACTGACACGTTCGCAAACGACTTATATGTCGCTTCGCCCGCGCTGTCCTCAGCGAGGAGTTCAGCAAGCTCTGCCATCGGTGAAATGATGGTCACCAGCGACTGGCCGTCCATCGCCTCGCCCGCAGCGTGAGCGTCGTATGGGAAATGCATCGACTCGCCACCGGTCGAACCAACCGCTTCGCCGCCTTCGTCAAGGACATTACCTTGAGAGTCAACGAGCTGGCCTCGGTCTTCGTCGTAGTATGCGTCGCCGCCGCAGCCGGCTGCTTCACCACCAGCGGCCTGTCCACTCAGACCACCTAGGTCGAGTTGAGAGCCGACCATACCAAAGGAGACCACTGCGGCCACCACAATCATACTTGTTGGAAAGTTCTTCTTCATCTGCTTCGTCCTCCAGAAACGAAAAGGTGTTGCCGGAGAAACGATACAAGAGCCGTGCCAAAGAGCCTTTAGAACCGGTCGGCCAAAAACTTGACAAGAAATCGGGTACTTGAGCTGGTAGCCACTTAGGTACTGTACACAAGTCAAAGATTTAACCCAAATTTCTGAGTCACAAGAGCCAAATCCCGACTGCATCAATTC
>JAYYQC010000393.1:0-3093 GCA_036128675.1 Myxococcota bacterium
GCGATTGGACTGATGGTCAATAACCTCATCCGGAACGGAAAGCTGCGGACCATGACCATGGAAGAATTCGCCAAGCTTATTCCGGGTGCCTAAGATCTCATTTCTCGACTACCCACTTATATAACCATTTCTTCCTTGCAAAATGCTACAGTCACGGGCATCGTTTAAGGCCAGCGCCAATTGCACTCTACGACCTCAAATCGCCCATTAACGAGCCTGAAGGGATTTCCCCTTCGGATGAAATCCGGACATCGTCTCGTTTTGAAAGTCTTTACCCGACAGAGAAATCCCTCATTTTTAACTACTTTTCGCAATTTGTGATCACGCGCACACGAATTTGGCAAGAAACCATTGGCTTCGGGTGAAAGCGCTTCAAAAGAGTGCAATACTGTATTTTGAGAGATGCCTCACGGGGGTTGTGAGTAGTTTGGCGTAAGTTGTACCGAGGGGGAAACAGAGACCGTCGTAAAAATATGCCCAATGGGTGCCGGAGTATTCATCGATGAATCCAGGCTCAAAACTACTCACTGCCGTTCTCTTGCAACCACGCCGCGAAGAGCGACTCGCTCTTCTCAATGAACTCAATCATGACCACCTTGCAGAGGGCCTCGCCCTTGTCGAAGTCATGCTACGAACCGCCACGGTTCTGCAGCGGCCGTCGGTAGAGGACCTCATCGAGCGCCTACGCGAGCTTGATGCGGACGCCGACCTCCAGAGCCTCTTCGAGACGGTGCTGGCTCAGCCAACCTTCCCACGCCGCCATCTACCCTGGTTCTCGACGCTCTTGGACCTTGAGCTTGATGACGAGACGCTCTCAGCATTCCTCGAGCTACCGGATTCGGACGCAGTCCTTCCGCTTCTTCTTCACCGATGGGGTCAAGGTCTCTGGACCAATGAGCTTGGCGAGCAGCTTCGTGAGAGCCCAACCGAACGCGTCAGGCTCTGGGGAAGTTACCTCAGCGATGTCCATCATGGTACCGATCGTTCACGGGGGCCCTACCCGCTCCTGGAGCTTAACAACCTGGAAGATCCAAATGTAAGCGAATGGATTGAGTCCAAGCTCGAGACAGGATTCTATGACGCGAATATTCTCGCAGTCTGCGTTGAGCGAGAGGACAATCGCTATTTCGAACCTCTCTGGAAAGCCGTCTGGGCCCGGCCAAAGCATAAAGAGCTCGCGCTGCGGGCCCTGAGTGTGACCGCACCGCATGTCCCGACACCGGTGCAGACACTGCTCGAACGCATCACCGCGAAACCCATGCCCCGTCAAGAACGCCAGCAGATCGCGCATAAGCTGGCCCGTTCATTCTCGAAGGTCGCTTTCTTAGAAGCTCAGGAGCTCTGTATGAGCCCCATCGTTGAGCAGAGGATTATCGGTATTGAGATCCTGGAGTTCTTTGGCTCGCCTTGGCACAACTCACGCGATGCGTGCGTTGAGTGTCTGCTCTCGATGCTCAATGACATCGACCCGCGCGTGCGAGCCCGAGCGGTAGAGGCCATTACATCGTCGGAACGCAGAAAGCTCGCCAAGCTGAATCCCAACAAAATTCTACGTGGAGACCAGCCCTCGGCCACTGATTCAGGTTGGACGTCACTGGTTCAAGAGCTCTTCTATGCCTCAGACTACCAACCGATCCGCGAAGATATTTGGGGCGAGGAAAGCACGCAGGCGTCCATCGCATTTACGAAGGCGGGTTATCGTCCGCAGGATGTTGCCAGCGGGACAACATCCCCAGCGCCGACTCAAGGGCCAACCTCAAAAGAAGAAGACACACCAAATTTAGAAGCGAGAACAACGCCAGCGCGACCCAGACGCTTATCCAGCCTGGTCAGGTCGCCCTACGCCTACGCCGCGATGATTCCTCTCCTCGTTCTCACCGGAGCACTCATCTACGGACTGATGCCCCGTGAAACGCACGGAAGCGCAACCGTGATGAGTACGCCGATCTTAAAGGGCAGCTCGGCCGCAATGGGCGCTCGCCAGTTCTTTGATGATGTGAATCTCGAATCAGATAAAGATGCACGGTCACAGGCGGAACTGGAGGGAGCCATGGAGATCCCACATGCCGCCATCATGCTCAAGCGCAGTAAGTGCTGGTACCTTTACCATCGTCTGCGCCCAATCGACTCAGCCCAATACATCGCAACAGCACCAGTCCCCTTCGGCGATGATGACCCAAATTGGGAACTCTACGATACTTGGCTCTTGGACTTTATCGATACGGAAATGGCCAATGGCGTCTTTGATCGGGTTGGCGAGTTCGTGATGACCATTGCCATGGTGAACCCACCACTCGCCAATCAGTTGGTACCAAGGGTACTCGACCGTGCCAGTCTCTTAGATGTCGACAGTGTCGCTAAGTCCATGGTGAAAGGTGGAGCCCTCGACCTTGAGCGTGCGATTGTCCACCCCGCCCTCTCCGACCTCGATGCCAATGTCATCGATGAGCTGCGCGATGCGTTGCTGACCGGTTGGAAGACCAAAGAGGACCGTGTCTTAGCAAATTACCTGAGCGACCTTTAACGAATCGCCTGAGTCACCTGATCGGTGCCCCAGCGCTCGCTTAGCACACCGGCAGAAACATAGGTTTGCCAGCCTTCATAGCCCTGGAGCTCGGCCAACAAGAAGGGTGTGAGGGCATCCCGACTCATCGCCAACACGTCATCGCTATCGGCAGTCGTTGCACCAGAGCAAGCGCGACACAACAAGCAGCGCGGCTCGTCATGGAACTGCATGTGACCCGCACCAAGAATGTCCAAAAGGACGGTTCCTTCAGGACCATCCGCAAAGTATTGCTCAAAGTTGTTATCCGCTGGCGCGCATGCCTGAAAGAGTCCGCGCGAATCGAGCGTCTCACCGATCAGCAAAAGCGGCGCACCCAAAGACGGGATAAGCTCAGGCGTGACAGACGGCGTGTTCGCGTCGACTGGGTCGAGCCCGACAACCGCGGCAATACTTGAGTCCAACACCGCTGAGAGGATGCTGATTTTCCCTCCAAGCGAATGCCCGATGAGTCCAACTGCTTCTGGGTTGATGTCCAAATTCAAATAGGTGTCGGTCTGAAGGGCCTCCACCAAAGCCAGGGTGTCCTC
>JAYYQC010000394.1:0-7180 GCA_036128675.1 Myxococcota bacterium
CGAGAGATCTCGAACAACGCGTGGGAATTTACTCCAGATATTCCCGATGGGCTGCATTCGCGTCTTCATGACCTCTTCCTGCATCTCAGTCGTGATGAGGTTGAGGCGCTGCGATGCCGCAAGGAGGTTCGTGTCGATGTCTTCGTGAAGAGCCGTGAACTGCACGATCTGGTTTCGCGCGAGTACGAGCTCACCGACGAGGTTCATGAGGGTGTTGAGGACACTTACGTCGACCCGGATTGAGCTTTCGGTCAGACCACTACCCGAAGATTCCCCGCCGCGCTTCGCAACTTTCTTTGAGGCACCCTTTTTGGCTGGTCCCCTTTTCTCTGCGACTTTGTCATCCGCCGGCTTTTCGGCCTCAGCCGAAGCTTTCTCTGGCTCTGGCTCCGGCTCCGCAGCTTTAGCTGCCGGTTCCTCAGGCGGTGCGGGTGGAGGCGGTTCGGGGGCCGCCGGTGGCGGTGTTGGCTCGGGTGCGGCGACGACAGGTTCTGGCTCTGGTTCGGGTTCCGGCTCTGGCTCCGCTTCAACCGAAGCAGCAGCGGGTTCTTCGGCCGCAGAGTCGTCTGCGTCTTCAGCAGGAGGGGCTGCGTCGCCCTTTTGGAGACGCTCGAGTTCTTTGACGAGGTCGCTGAAGTCGGCTGTATTTTCGTCAGAACCTTCCTCTTCGATCACCGCCATCATATTCCGAATGGCATCAACGGTCGCTAAGAGTGCGCTTGCAATATCTGCGTTGACGTTGAGTTCTCCGTCTCGGAGTTTACTCAGTAGGTTTTCCGATGCGTGTGCGACCGATTCCAAGCGTGAGAAGCCCAAGAAGCCGCAGGTACCCTTAATCGTATGTAAGGTACGGAAAATTCGTGCAATGTCTTCTGGCTTGGGATTTTGCTCGAGTTCAACGAGGTCGCGGTCCATTTCATCGAGGTTTTCATAACTCTCGACAAGAAACTCTTTGACTACGTCATCCATTCTTTGTTCCCCATAAGGCCCCGCTGCCATAGGCGAGCGGGGTCATCTAAACCGCTTTGTCAGGCTTACTGCCTGAGTAGACTATTAAGTAGGGGGTCAACTCAAGAGAGAAGTCGTTCACAAGTGCTGCATAAGGGGGGCTCAACCTACAGGATATCGGATTAAGCTTGCGGGGTTTATGATTGCGCCCTAACCTTATCATATGGGCTCTCTACGGCGACGAATGCGCTTTGAAGCGCGACCATTACTCTGCGCAATGATCGTGACCGCATCATTGCTTTGGGGCTTCGTCACACTCTTGATGTATGTGGAAACCCTACGTGCCGACTTCGAGCCTTCGGTGGTTTCGGCGTTCCTTGCTTCTTGCGCCTTCTGCGTTCTCTTCTTTTCCTCCATGCTCCGCTATTTCAGGATGAGGATCGAAGTGGATCCGGAAGGGATTCTAATCTTCGATCAAGGAACACCCAATCAGTTCATTTGGTCGGAGGTTTTAGGGGTCGTAAACGAGGGGACTTGGTTCCCGGGATACCGAATCGTGACGCCCAACGGGGACTTTGTCTTTAGTGCGTTTGAATTGGCAGGTCATGAGACACTCTTTGAGGTCCTCTGTGTTTTTTCAAAGCAAGGCGAGCTAGAGTGAGTTCGCTCGGTGTAAGGCTGAGCGCGCTGCCTCTCGAACAGTTTCGTCGGTTTCATGTGAACCGTTGAGTAAAGCCTCCAGCGCTAACTTAGCCTCAGACCCTCCGAGTTTTCCGAGCGCCCAAGCACAATGTTCGCGTACGACGGGGTAGCGGTTGTCATTCATCGCGCGGGATAGAGGAGCTACGAAGTCGCGGCTTGCGGAATTGCCCATTGCGACAGCGGCATTACGCATGAGTTGGTCGCGGGCGGCTCTCTCCAGAGCCGTACCACGGACTAAGCGTTTATGATCTGAGGTGGTCAGGTTTAGGAGGTCCACAAGGGTGATATGGGTCAGCTTGTCGATGGGCTTCAGATCGTTGTCGACAATCTTTAGCTTTGAACTCGCGTTGAAAGGACACACCTCCTGACAGCGGTCGCAGCCAAACACCATGTTTTCCATCACCTCCCGGATTGCAATCGGGATGCTGGCTCTCGTTTCAATGGTCCAATATGAGATACACTTTCGGGCATCGAGGACGCGGGGTTCTATAAACGCTTGCGTCGGACAATCGACGATACATTGAGTGCAACTTCCGCATCGCTCTCGAATATTTGTGGTTGTCGGAAGAGATGCGTCGACCAGGAGTTCACCTAATAAAGTGTAGGACCCCACACCCGGCGTAATGAGCATCGTTGACTTAGCAATAAACCCAAGTCCACCCGCTGCCGCATAATCGCGCTCGAGGAGCGGGGCGGTATCGACGCAGGCCCTCCAAACAACGGATTGCTCAGTCGCGTCTTCCAAGGCCTGGGCAAGCGCCTTGAGTCTGGCTTTGATGACGCGGTGGTAATCATTGCCTCGGGCATACCGTGCAATAAAGGGCTGCTTACGCTCGGCGCTCTCTGTCGACGAACCACCTGGGTTGTAGTTCATTGCAACACTGATGATGCTCTGAGCACTTTCCATAACGAGTGAAGGTTGATCTCGAACCGATGGCGTAGAGAGGTAGTGCATACCGCCATGAAGCCCTGCCTTCAGCCAGTCCTCAAGATGTGCCGCTGCGTTTGGTAGGGCTGCAGCAGCTGTAACAGAAAACCCGCTAAACCCTTGCTGCTCTATAAGGTGCCGAAGCTCATCGAGCGTTAAAATTGGCTCAGTGCTCATGGGACTGCGTTAGTTGCTAGCAGGACTGTCGAAAGATTCGTCGTCGAGTTCACCGAGTGCTTGCTGGATAGTCTCTAAGTCCGCATCCAGTGACGCGAAAGACGATTCATCGGGTTGGACTTGTTGCTCGTCTCTTTTGCTTGGACTTTCTTTTTGGTAGCAAACGACGGGTGCATCTTCGACCCTTTTGAGCCCTTCAAGTATCTCATTTTGACCAACGAAGACATAGCCGCCGGGATTGAGTTGAGCGATGAGCTTTTGTGCAATTTTTTGTTGGGTTTCAAGCGGGAAATACGTCAGTACATCGCGTATGAGGATAAGGTCGAATGTCCCAAGCTCTTCCCAGGCACCGATGAGATTATGCTTTTGGAAGTTTAGGCTATCTTTAATGGGGTCCTTGATGACCCAATTCATACCTGCTCGGTAGAAATGTCGAATCAATAATTTGGCAGGTAACCCTCGACTGACTTCCAGTTGATTGAACTCGCCTTTGATGGCCCGATCGATCGCACTTTGAGATAGGTCAGTTGCGAAGATTTCGACCTCCCAGTTCGCGAGGACGGGGATGCCGTCTTTAATGAAAATCGATAGGGAGTATGGGTCTTGTCCCGCTCCGCATGCTGCGCACCATATTCTCAATTTTTTAGAACGGCCTGGGGTGCTCGTATTAAAGTTGGGGATCAGTACATCGCGAATATATTTGAAGGCCTCAAAACCCTTAAAAAAGATTGTCTCGTTTTCGAGAATGACCTCGAGAAGTTCGCGTCGTAGCTCAAGTTCAGTTTCGTCTTTCGCACGTTCAAGCAAAGCACCGGTGTCGCCAATGCCTTTTTCCCGGCATAGAGGTTTCAGGCGCTTGGTTGCAAAGTCGAGTTGGTCATCACGCAGTTCGATGCCGGTTTCAGTCTTGATGAATTCTCTCAAGAAGGCGAAGTGATGCGTGTCAATCACGGTCCATTCCTACAGTGTCACCGCGACTCACTCGCGGCTATGAAACGTAGGTACCATGAGGAAAGGGTAGGCTTCAATTAGGGGTAGCCCCCTCAAGAATAGGCTTGGTCTGTAGGTACGGTCTCACCCAGTTGTCCACACGCAGCGGAGATATCTTGCCCCCTTGGGCGCCGATGAATAGCCGTCATACCGGCATCCCTTAGGATTGCTTGAAAGGTCTCAACGCGATCCCACGGTGGCGTTTGATAAGGCGTCCGGTCGTGCTCGTTCAAAGGCAATAGATTTACTTTGACCGGCAGCCCTTTGAGCAATTGAATCAGGCGATAGGCGTCATCGGTACTATCATTGAGGTCTTTCAGCATCACGTATTCAATGGTGAACTTCCGCCGTGGAGCCAGTGGGTAGGCGTGGAGCGACGCGATGAGTTCCTTGAGTGGCCACTTCTTGTTGATGGGCATCACTTCGTTCCGTGTGGCGTCGGTTGTGGCATTCAAAGAGATTGCGAGCTGGGTTGGCAAGTCGCGTCCAAGGTCATGAATTCTAGGAACGATTCCTGAGGTCCTGATCGTGATACGCCGACTTGAAAAGTCCATGCCCTTTGGGTCGAGCAGGATCCGGCAGGAGCGAAGCACGTGATCGTAATTGAGAAGGGGCTCGCCCATGCCCATAAAAACGATATTGGTTACGCGTGCATCTTCAGAGAGCTCTTTGACGTCCTCCTGTACCGCGAGAACCTGGCCAACAATTTCGGCTGCAGCGAGGTTACGGTTTCGCCGAATCGACGCGGTGAAGCAGAATTTACAGCCGACTGCACATCCGGTTTGGCTCGAGACACAGAGGGTGTTGGTGCGACTACCAGTTGCGACTTCGGGAATGTAGACCGCTTCGAATGCCAGTCCATCCACACCGACGAATCGGTACTTTCGGGTGCCATCAGTTGATGCTTCGACCTGGTCGATGGTTGGTCGATCGACGGTGAAATGGGACTCCAGTTCAGCGCGTAGCGACTTGGAGAGTGTCGTGACATCTTGAAGACTTGTCAGCCCTCGCGCGAAGAGCGCATTGTAGAGTTGGTCAGCACGAAAAGACTTCTCGCCGGCATTCTTAATGAATTCAGTGAGCTCTTCACGGGTATAGCCAATGAGGCTAGGCTTGCCGGTCGGAGGGTCTGCGGCGAGCTCATCGAGACGCGCAAGCGCTGGATGTAGATTCACAAGTGACATCGGTGTCTCCTTTTTTCGCCTATGCCCAGGAAGTCTCGGATCTACAACCGGTTTTTGCTGGATTTCGCCTCTGTCTTTGACTCGGATGCCCGCTTGAGAAGCGATTCGTAATATTTGTACTTAAGCCGCCAAGAAAATACCTTGTGAACATATTGTCGGGTCTCATCGTACGGTATTTCTTCCACAAATACCTCAATTTCTTCGCCTTTATAGCGCCGCCGCCATCGGTTCGCCGCGCCCGGGCCGGCGTTATAGGCGGCCAGGGCATACTCAATTTGTCCGTCGAACTCTTTGAGCATGGCTTTGAGGTATCGAACGCCAAGTGGGATATTGATCGCAGGGTTCAAGACATCTTTTCTGGACCAGGTCCTCCCTTTTGGGGCCATTGACTGGGCTGTGGCGGGCATCAGTTGCATCAGCCCCAGCGCTCCGACCGGAGATACCGCGTTTGGATTGAGAGCACTCTCCTGCCGAGAAAGCCCGATGATAACATCGACGGGGATACCTCGCTGCGCGGCTTTACGTTGCATGAGACCTAAGTGAGGGGAGCGGAAATTCGAACCTAGAATCCGTGCAGCATTTGGGTGGTTAAATGGATAGGTACGCCCCAGGATGCCACTGAGCTTACCGGCGAGGTTCCGGTCTCCCGCCTTTGTCGCCAGTTCGATACCCAATTGGAGGTGTTTGGGTGAGCTAAATGAGCGTGCATCGGGAAGCCACTTATAAAGGACTTTGATTGCGGCCTGAGGCTGATTCGACCGGAGCAAGGTGTAAGCATCGGAGAGTGCTTTTGGGCGCGTAGGCTCAGCGAGTGTAGCAGCCGCAACGCGAATACCTAAATCGGGGCGCTGATAAACCCGTGCTTGCGCGCGCGACGCATAATACGTCGTTGGAAACCGCTCAATGAGTGCCATCCACTCGCTGAATGCTAACTCCTCAAGCCCAAGGCGCATTGCCGATTGTGCGGCCCAGAAGAGCGATGCTGCTGCTTTGGGACCGTAAGGCGACTCGTTGAATAGGTTATCAAAGTACTGCCGTGCCTCATCATATTGTCCGGTTCGATAGGCGACCCAACCGAGTCCCCAGAGTGCCTCGTCACGGCCTGTACCCAGTGGGTTTTCGAAAAGCTGGGCTTGAAAGTGAGCACGTGCATCTTTGAATTTCCGGAACGCAATAGCCATCCTTCCTGCTTCGCCGGAGGCAATGTGCCGGGCGCGTTCATTGCCAGAGCGAATCGCGAATTGAAATGCTCTTTGTCCATCTCGATAGGCCGCACGTCGCCACAAGGCCATACCTTTTGCGATATGTGTCCAAGGCACCAAAGAGGGATGTGCTTGCAGGTGCCTTATCTGGGCCAATTGGGTAAGGGCTTTTTGCGAATTATCTTGCACCAGAGCCAGTCGTGCCATCGCGTAACTAAGCTCTTGTCGCAAGCGTCCTTTAATCGGGCTCAACCGCTGTAAACGCGAGAGGGTGGTTGCTGGGTCGTAAGAGGGGGAGTGGTAGCGCTTGAAGGTTGGTGAAGGCAGGCGCTTGCGTAGAAGCTTTTGTTCATCGGGGGAATAGGGTGAGCTTGTACCTTTGAGCAGTGCGCGGGTTCTTAGGTACCAAAGACCATCCCAACTCAGGGGGGCTTCGAACCACGCTGTTTCGAGACGCAGCGCAGCGGACTTAGGGCTGCTCCTGGCATCGAGTAGAAGACTGAGAAAGCTCGCTTCTTGGTCTTGGTTGATTAGGAGTTGTTGCAGCTCTTCGCTTGCTTCCGGGGGGAGTCTAGTAGGCCCAGTCAGAGTACACCATGCTCGGAGCTTTTGAAGTTTAAGTGGAGCCTCTTCAAGCGTCTGTGCAACTTGTTCGATTCGCGAACAGTCACGTGAGTCGCCTTTGCGCAGCCCATCTTCTAATTTCTGAAGAATGCGCTCAAGCGCCCCCTCGGAGGGAGATGGTTCTTGATTGGCCCACGTAGGCGGACCGAGAGAGAGGATAATAAGGCCGAGCGTCACTTGCCACGCTCGACCCAGTCGTGTGTGCGGGATGTTGACGAGTCGGACCACGTTATTTGATGATCTTTAGAAGCTCCACGTCGAATACCAACGTTCCTTGTGGACGTCCTGGACGGTTGCCATAGGCAAGCTCGCTTGGAATCCAGAAACGAGTCTTCTCGCCTTCGACCATGAGCTGTACGCCTTCAGTCCATCCTTTGATGACCGCGTTGAGCGGAAACTGCGCTGATTTACCGCGGAGGACTGAG
>JAYYQC010000395.1:0-13550 GCA_036128675.1 Myxococcota bacterium
TGGACGTCTTTAGGTGTTCAAGGGTTCGGTGCGCGATGAACTCGCCGGTGGGCAATCCCACGTAGCGAATGCAGTCCTCGCGGATCGCCTCGTCATGCTTCTCTTTGGGAACAGTCTTACCGTACTTCTTTTCGCAACGCCTGCGCGTCTCCTTGCGCTTGTAGGCGTTGCTCGGATCTTCGTAGAGATGGAAACCCTCATCAAGGTTGGCAAGAGACCCGCCGTTGCCATTGGCGGAGAACCCAGTGGTTTGCCACCCGGCCTCACGAAGGCGACGGGCCCGCGTACGCATACCCTTAGGAAGTTTAGTCTTAGCCGTCTGGGCACCATGCCGAGAGGCATTCAGCCCGCTGAAGAAGCTCGCCGTTGAAGGGCGCGTCCACGGCGCGTTGACGTACATGCGCGTATAGCGCACCCCGTTCTTCGCGAGCCCATCAAGCACTGGGGTCGTCGGTTTGTCATAGCCATACGAGCTAACGGCGTCGGCACGAACCGCGTCCAGCAGGATAAGAAAGATGAGTTCACGGTCCGCATCTGCCGCGTTGGCCGGAGCGGAAATAAGGGCTGACAGGAGGCAAAAGGCAAGGATACGCATGAGCGGGACATTTACATCGCAACGGATCGGCGTCAAGAACGCGGCAACCATGCCGGCGAAAGCACGCGCATGGGCCGCCGAGGCGAAAGTCTGTGGTGACATGCAGCGATGACACAGTCACAAAGCCTCGCTGACCCTCTCATTCGCTGTCATCAACCCGTGGCTTCCTTTAAGCTCTCCGCCATGCTCACCCACTCCCCAAGCCGAGTCGCATTCGCGTGCGTCCTCGCATGCGCCGTTGTCGCAGGCTGCCACGCAGCCCAGGAGCCTCCCACTCTCAACGCGCCGGAGACGCCCGTGATGCCGGCTGAGAGCCTCAAGCGCGGTGCAGCCTATCATTTCTGTGGCTGGGGCTTCGAGCAGTCGCCCAAGGACCTCGAGGCAATGCATCCCGGACTCAGCTGGTATTATAACTGGTCCTCGCGTCCGATGGCCTGTCCCGACGGCAGTGGCGTCGGCAACCATCCTCTGCTGACATCAGGTCGCGTTGAGTTTGTGCCGATGGCGTGGGGTCTCGTCGACGATGGAGAGGCCTGCGAGAGCGATGGACCCTGCTTTCGGGTGGATGAGCGCTTGGGAGGCGCGCGCTGCCAGGCAATCTGCGCGGCGAATGGCTGGTCCTTCCACGCCGATAAGCCCTGCTACCAGTGTTACCACGAAGGCATCTCCCGCGCCGCATTCCTCCAAGATGTACCCGACAACGCTCGCTACCTGCTGGGCTACAACGAGCCTAATTTCAAAGAGCAGGCCAACCTTACCCCACGTATCGCCGCCAAGAACTGGAAACACCTTGAGTGGGTCGCGACGCACAGAGACCTTAAGCTCGTGGGGCCCGCGACCAATTTCTGTGACCCCACACCCGGGGCGCACCATGCGGGTGCCTGCATCGAAGCGGTTGACGGCGACCGCATGTTTGGCTTTGCCTGGCTGGAGCGCTTCTATGATGCGTGTAGCAAAGAGGGTATCGCCGGCATCGACTGCCAGATCGACTACCAAGCGATCCATGCTTATAGCTGTCACGGTATCACTTGGGTGGTTGAGATGATGAAGGGCAAAGCCGGGCTAATCCGTCCGGAGGCCGATCACTGCAACAATGGCGTGCAAGACGAAGACGAGTTTGGCATCGACTGTGGCGGTAATGTCTGTACCGCGTGCAGCGCACGGGCTCGAGCGATATTCTCCAAGCCAGTGTGGCTGACTGAATTTGCGACGCCGTCCAATGACTGCGGGACCGACGACGCAAACGCACTCCAACACAAGACACTGGAGATGATGGCCCATGATCTGCCCCGCCTGGAAGCAGACCCCTATGTATTCCGCTACGCGTGGTTCATGCCCAAGGTATCCATGGAAAGCCTCGATCACGCTGACCTGCTCATCCAAGAGGAAGCGGGCGTCTTGAGCCCACTGGGCCACTATTATTTCGGACGTAAGTAAACGGCTAGCCGCGTGCAATCGTAAAGAGCTTCACGTCGCCTTCAATGCCTTTGAGGCTGTGGTCGCCGGCCGCCTCGGCGGTGATTGTCGCTGGCATCAACGAGCGGACCGTATCGGATACAAAGACCTTGCCTGGCTCACAGGCCGTCTCAATGCGCGACGCCAAGTTCACACTCGGACCAATCGCGGTATAATCCGAGCGCTGGGCTGAGCCGAAATTACCGACAACCGCGTGCCCGTGATGAATACCGATCCGCATCTGCAGCTCGCCTACCCCACGTGCACGCCAGGCCTCACCCAAGGTCGCCATCGCTTCTTGCATCGCCAGGGCGCAGGTTGTGGCCTTCTCGACCTGCTCCAGCGCCGACTGATCCTGAGGCGCACCGAAGATGACCATGATGGCGTCGCCGATAAACTTATCGATGGTCCCCTGATGGTCGAAGATAACCTCGTTCATCACACTGAGGTATTCGTTTAAGAGCTCTGAGATGGCTTCTGGGCCAAGAACCTCCGAGATACTGGTGAACTCTTTGAGGTCGGAGAAGAGAATCGTAATCGAGCGCAGCTCCGCCGGCTTATCCATGCTGATACTACCGTCGAGGATCTCACCGATCAGTGTGGGTGGCAGGTAGCGCTTGAGCACGCTCTCGGTGATATAGTTGTTGAGCTCATCGACCTCTTTCTCGCGTGCTTTGAGGCCGAGGAGGTTCCGTACCGCGGAGGTCAGCTCTTGGGCGTTGAAGGGCTTACCCAAGAAGACATCTGCGCCGATCTCGGTGCCAATAAGCTTGCTCTCGGCGTCACTCTTTGCGGTCAAGAGGACGACCGGGATGCCGGCGAGCTCTTTATCGCCCCGTAAGCGCTTGAGCAGATCTGGGCCAGAGAGCTTTGGCATCATCCAGTCGGTAATCACCAAGTCTGGATGGGATTCCATAATGAGACGGTGTCCCTCTTCGCCGTTGGCGGCCTTCAGGACCCGATAACCGCGCTCGGTTAAGGTCGCACCAATGAGGTGACGCATATCCTCTAGGTCGTCGATGACGACAATCAGCGAGCCATCCCCATCTGGAATAGATACCGTATCGCTCGTCTCAAGACCCGTCTCACCGGTATCCGAGAGCATCCAGGGCTTAAGGCTAAACTCGCCGGTGATCTCAGACTCGTGAAAGGCATCGAGGTCACTCAGCGGAAAGGTGGCCGAAAAGGTCGAGCCCTGCCCTACCTGACTCTCAACCGAGACCCGACCATGCATTTCTTCGACCAATGATTTGACCAAGGCCAAGCCCAGGCCCGTGCCTTCGTATTCGCGGGTGGTCCCGGACTCGAGCTGGCTAAAGACCTGAAAGAGCTTGCCCTGATCCTCGGGTGCAATGCCGGGGCCAGAATCGGTCACAAAAAGCGTCGCCTCGGTTGGGGTTGTCCGAACCCCAAGCTCGATCTTGCCGCCACTGGGCGTATATTTGAGTGCATTGGAGAGGAAATTAAACGCGACCTTCTCAAGAGCATCCACCTCTCCGTCGATCGATACCAGCTCATCGCCGCTCAGCGGCTCGCCATTATGGGTCAGCGAAAAGGCGATGTCTTTACTTGAGGACGCCGAACGAAAATAATCCCCAATCACAATGAGAAATTGATTGAGGTTAAGCGGCTCTAAGACGAGCTGAGCCCGACCCGCCGAGAGCTTCTGAAAGTCCAAGAGCTGATTGACCAGACGCAGCAAGCGCATTGCATTCTTTTGCGCAATCGAGAGGTTCTCGTTGTTCGGCGCTCGGTCTACCTCGGCCTCGAGAGGCCCAAGAATCAAGGTAAGCGGTGTTCGAAGCTCGTGGGACATATTCTGAAAGAACGCCGTTTTTTGGTGGTCGAGCGCGCGCAGCTTCTTCGCGTCTTCAAGTGCATTTTCTCGCAGTCGTTCCGATTCAGCCTGCGCGGCTTGGGCCGCGTCTTTTGCATTCATCGCGGCATCGGTCTGGGCCCGCAGCTCAATGGTCTGAAGCCTTACCTCTTCTTGGAGGTTCTCACCGAGTCGCTCTGCTTTCTTGTGCGCGCTCGCATTGCGCCGGGCCAAGACACCCGACTGAATCAATACAAACGCAATGATGGTGTAGGGTGCAACGAACCCTGTTGTGACAAGGTCCTTGCTGTAAAGGATATCGTTGACCGCCCCTATTGCAATCACGCCAAAGCCCAAGGAAACCGCCGGTGCCAAAATCGTGCCCCGATAGAGCTGCAGTCCCAGATGAATGATGCAGCCAACAATCGCCACCACGATATGGACCTGATTCAAAATGCGCCAGCGCGCAAAAAAGTCCGGAGAGGTGACCAAAATAACCAACGCCAGCACCGCCCCCATCACGATGCCCCAGAGCTTGATGAACCGGAAGAAGGTATCATTTGGGAGCATCGCGTTAATGAAGAGGCCAACAAAGGACACCATCACCGGTACTGCAAAAAATTCCGCCCGCACAACCCAGATGAAGCCCTCGATGCTCATCCCCCACTCGAGCCGCGGAAGAAATCCACTCATGGAGAGCTCGCGGAAACCGAAGCTCAGGCAAAGCCCACCGAAGAAGAGCGCTGCGACATCCTCACGCCGAGCCCGGTAGACCATGAGATGGTAAAACCCGACAATAAAGAGGATCCCGAGTGTCGCGGAAGCGCGCAGGGTGGTCCCCAAGATTTCCTTTTCAACCGAGGGTACCCGGTCGATCACCGGTGGCCCTCGGATCCCACCAAAGGGATAATGATGGTTGCTCACCTTCACGTGAAGCGTGACCTCAAAGGGACGGTCCATCGGTTGGCCCAGCGGAGGAACAATCATCAAGGTTGGAACGACCGAGCGTACCGGCACCTCCTCCTCGGCATTCAGGGAAACGTTGCCTTTCCGATAAGACGCGAGCGTCACACCATCTGAGCGCAGCGCAACGAGGTCCCCAGCCGAGGTAAGCCACGGAAAGCTCACCGCGAGACGCTCCTGCGGCGATACCTTCAGCTTCAGTGCATACGTCGCAGCCCCGAGGCGTGGAAGATAGCCATTGGGCGAGAGCGTATGAGGGATCAAGTCCCAGTCGCGTGGCACCGGTGCGCGCAACGGCAGCGCGGCGTCGAGCGCCGACCAGGTTGTGGCGGGTACCAGCTCGCCCCATTTAAAGTACCACTCGCCGGATAGCTCAACCGCACCGTCGTAACGAAAATCCCATTTCGATAAATCGATCATGCCGTTGACGATTTTAGGCGGCTCTACACTCCCCGAGGGGCTGCAGCCGGCCAGAGCTATGCAAAAAAACGCGAGCCCGCGCAGGGCTGAAACCAGGCCCTCACCTCTCCGGGTGCGCCGTGCACTAAGCCAAGCATTTCGCGAAGAAAGTCTCTTCAAATCGTCGCCTCGGGTCGCTCAGGAATGGTCTCGTTGTCGTGACCTCATGCAAAGCTTAGTACGGCGAAGGCATTCGTCTCAAACCCAGTCAGTCACTCATTGATGAGTTACAATACGCACAGAAACCGAGTAGCCCGCTCAAACGTCGCTGTGGTGGCTACATTAGGAAATTAAGGAAGGTCCCGAACACAGAGTGCAGCCCGGGCAAAGGTCTTGTTACCAATACTTGTGGAGCCCCCGAAAAAGTCGACATAAAAGGCACTGGTGGTGCTCATTGCAGATGTCGATGTCATCACCGCGGTCGATGGAAAGCCACTGAAGACCGAGGCAATGGTTGGCTGTGAGAAAGTGCCATCGCCGGTTGCACAGTCCTCACCACTCTCGACGGTGTTGTAACCATTTGAGCAAAGCAACAAGCCACGAAGCTCATTCTTGGTCGGTACACGCCAGCCGGTGTAACCCTCGAAAGCAGCGCTATCGCAGGCCGAAAAGAGCGGCCCCGATGTAAGCTGATTGCCGGTCTGGCAGCTCGTGTCGTTCGACTCACAATAGGCAAACGCAGTGGCCTCGCCAGTGCAGTTCCCTGCACCATCGACGGTCATGCCTAGCGGACATTGCATCCACATCAGCCCGCGCGATGGCTCGGTAATGGTTCCGGTACCGCTGGACTGACGGATGGACCGCACACACGCAACGGCGAAGCCCTCCTCTTTGGGTTGAGCCGTATCGACCCCGCCAGCCAAGTCGACCGTCCAAGCGCGACTCGACTCTCCCGCAACGGTCGTCGAGGTCCAATACGCGTTGTCGGCATTCACCGGCAAGATCGATGGGTTTTCGTTGGAGAGCTCAAGGACGGTTTCAAGTTCGTTCTTATTGGGCAAGCGCCAATCCCCCAGTCCACCGGTGGGGCTGCCATCGCAGAATGAGAGAGCTTGAGACCAAGGTACGCTCACCGCAGTCGCTCCGTCCCACATCAAGCCGGTCACATTGTCTCGGAATACCGTGGTACCGTTGTAGGCACTGTTCTGTAATGGTGCACGGGGATCACCCGGAAAGCCGCGCACACAGACCGTGAAATGCTGGCTCGTCTTAAGGCTTCGCGTATGCGAGCCATTCGATGCATCGACGACAAAGCCGTTGTTTACATATTTGGGGTCCTCGGTATCCGTCCAGAACTGCACCGAAGGAAAACCGAAGAAAATATCCGTATAGAAGCTCGGGCTGGTTCGAGAGAGATTGACGACTGTTTTGAGCTCACGAACCATAGGCAAGCGCCAATCGCCGTAGGTAGCGTATTGGAGTGCCTCGCAATACTCTCTGGCCGAGGACTGCGAGAGCCCATTTTGAAGGTCGCGACGCTGCCAAGTCAGGTTGGTAAGGTTATCGCGTGCGATCTCTCCAGGAGGCGGCTCCGGATTGCAGTTGGCAAGCTCTTCCCCGCCCTCGCTAAAGCAGGTCCAGTCGCGCGCAACGCGGGCCGGATACTGCGCGTCTTGACCACAGAATGTGGTAGCGTCGCAGGTTGAGATGCCAGGGTCAGGTGTACCAACACAATCGTCTTGCTCTTGATTATTGTAGCAGCTCGTAAGCTCGGTTGGCATGACTGGGTAACAGGTCTCGCCATAGACCACGCTTTCACCACAGGCCTGGCCTCCTCCAAAACATGTATTGCCGGCACCGCCGCACACGCCACAGACATCCACGACCGCACTGCCACCCCAGTTGCCTTCACAATCTTGAGTGAGTTCCTCTAAACAATCGGCCGAGCACGCATTGTCCAAGGTATCGCCATCGTCGCAGACCTCGCCTGATTCGACGATATTGTTTCCGCACTCGACACTCACCGCCGGAACAGTGACCGAGTAGCTGCGCGATGTGCCGTCTTCGGCGAAGACCTGATAGACCACCGTCGACGTGAAGTTGTTGGCGGTCAAACCACTGATCTGAGTCACATTACTCACCTTCGCGAAGGCTCCCTCGCTTAACGTAAAGGTCGCCACAAGCTCACGGGGGTCGAGATTGGGATTGTTCAGATTGAACGTAATGCTGCCGTTGAAGATAGTACCGACCTCATCGACCGAGAGCATTTCATTTTTACTCGCTTCGAATTTGTAGGTGAGAATCTCGTTACCTGTCTCCGGACAAGGCTGATAATCGGCGCACGAGACGTCACATGTCGTCGTACCTTCGCCAAAACCGATGCTCTCGCAGAGGACGACATCGCCATCACAGAACTCATTGCCAGCCGAGACCAAACCATCACCGCAATAAGGTGCGTAGCCGGAGCAGCTTGGATTGCAGATCTGATTGCCCGAGGATTGATAGTCGCTGCTTGCCGCCGCGCCGTCGTCGCAGACCTCGTTGCCCGCCCAGACGAAGCCATCGCCGCACGTCGCATCGGTACAACCGTTTAAACACGCGTCGGTATCACTCTCGTTCGCATCGTCGCATTCTTCAGTGCCGCCTTCCTCATTCCAAACAAAACCGTCACCACAGGATGCGGCAACGCAGGTATTCAGACAGGCGTCAGACTGTGAGGTATTCTGATCGTCGCAATCTTCGGGCCCATTTTGTACACCGTCACCGCAATAAGGCGCATAACCATCACAGCTGAGGTTGCAGACCAGATTACCACTCGTTTGATAATCGTCGCTCGCGTTGGCACCGTCATCGCAGACCTCATCGCCCTCGCGAACCCCATTGCCACATACTGACTCTGGGACGCATTCGGGTAGCTCGCCTGACCATTGCCCAGAGGCTTCACAGGTTCGAAAGCCATCCTCAACCCCGGTTAGCATATAACCATCGATACATATATATTCGACGACCGAGCCGTAAAGTGTCGACCCAACAATCACAGACGCAAAAGCGATTGACTCAGGCTCGCCGCAATCTACAAGGCTACAACCTGGAACATCTCCGCTCCACTGACCATTCTCTTCGCAGACGAGGACGAGATTCTCCTCGGTGAGCTGATAACCCTCCTCATCGCATGCAAAGGTGGCCTGACCCCCGACCGTCGTCGCCGTGATCTCGACTGAGCCACCTTCTGGTGCAGTCAGCGGGCCGCAATCAACCGGCGCGGGTGTCGTGCCCGACTCGATGCAAATACCATCAGCCTCACCACTCCGCGCGCATTCATACCCATCGGCGCAATCCGAATCCTCGAGACAAGGAAACTCAACTTCATTGAAATCGGGAATCTCCACCGAGCAACCGCTTGTTATAAAGAGAGACAAGAAGAGAGCTGAGATACCTTTCCGCGTAATCGCCATCGATGCGTTCATCAGTAGCTTCCTCCCACCAATACGAGGGCACCGTCTTGGAGCGGCGTGATATCTAGCCCCGTCAACCGAAGCCCAGGTTTGGATTGTTTTGATAGAGACGCCGTCTCAACATCGTCCGCACTGAACCAGAGGTAGATACCGGTTACCAAACCGACGGCTCCAACGCTGTAGAGGACGTTGGCGATGAGTGCTTGATTCTCGGCGTCCTGACCAGCCCGCTGACTTCCAATCTCAAGATCGTTGGCGATATCAGCGTTGCTTTGAGCTTCGAGACCGAAATAGGTACCCGCCCCCACTGCTGCGCCACCTAAGACCATTGATAGATAGCTCCCCCAAGGCGTCGGCGAGGCTGCACTTGCCACCGCTGGTAGACCCGTCATTTCGTTTTGAGACGGCGTCGGTGCAACCTTCGCTTGAGCCGAAGGCGCTCTTTTCGGGGTGGGTGCAGGCGCTGCTTCAAGCTCAAGGTTGTAGATCTCCGCAACCGCACGCTTAAACCCGGCGTCGTAATAGTCTTCGACATTGTCGATCTGGATGGTGCTACGTCCGAGGACGGCAGCTTCGGCAACCAGAATCCGAGACATCGAGATAATCAGCTTCGAGCCAAGCTTTCCGAGGCTGACACGTACAAGCTCATCCACGCCGAGAGCGCCGCCAATCTCGGCCATGCAGCTGGCATCGTCACAGTTGAGCGCCATTTTTTGCTCTTCGAGATTGAGCATTGCACCAATCTCTTCAGAGGTAACCAAGGTCCGGTCTGGGACTGCTGAGAGGTGTGCTGCAATGAGGTTCGAGCAGATTTTGACCAAGCTCTTATCGAGGCGCTCGCCTTCAATCGGAAGGAGCGCCATCGAGCCAAGGCCACCGAGCGTCGGCATCGGTGCTGCGGATGGACCACCCCTGAGTGCTTGGGCAGCCGCTTGCGTATTTTCGAGTGCTTTGGTGTCTTCTGCGTTTAGCTGGCTGGGGGCCGGTTTAGCTGGCGGACTAAAGCGGCAGACCTTATTCATCCAAGCGCTGTCTAAGAAGCCGATGGTGCCATCGGCGGCCGCGACTTCCCAACGCGTACCAGCCTCTTCGATCAGCGAGACAACTGCACCGGTCTCAAGCTTTTGAAGAAACGCCATACCCACTGGATTCTTGAAGAGCTTGGCCTTCTTACCAAGCGTGCAAGAGCCTCGCGGAACCTGCGCATAAGCGTCCATGCTGGTTCCCATAAAAAGCGCGAGAGCGCAGGCAACAACACCGAGCCGGCCAAGTCCCAAACGGAAGCTCTTAGTCAAAAAAATACGAGTGAAATTCGAGACATCCATCGTCATGGCAACAACTCTGCTGAAGGTTTTTTCAATCGACACCGCCAGTGCCCATCCTCGCGGCCGTTCCTAGGGTAACCGGTACCTTCTGTAAAGGTCGTGTCCACCGAAGTTCAGCGATTGGCAAGGCTTCGACAACCAGAGCCGGGAAAGCCGATGAAAGTTCCGCGCTTCACCGAAGCTCTCAGCTCGGCAGACAAGGATTAGATCATCTTGAAAGATCCGCCGGTGATGCACAGGTTTGGACCGAGGAGAGAGTGACGATGCGCAGTGCTAAAGACCGACCCCAGACCCGCGTTAAAAAGCCCGAGCCGACGGTTGGCACCGATGCTTGGCTAATTTGGGCCGCCTGGGCTGACCGGATCACCTTCGAGGAGATCAAGGAGAAGACCGGTCTCACCGAGTCCAACGTCATCAAGAAAATGCAGCGGCTCCTCGCACCCAAAGATTTCCGGCGCTGGCGTAAGCGTGCCAATACCGTGAGCATTAAGCATCGTCGTAAATTCCAGCTCTCGCGTCACGACGAAGACCGCTGGGACACCGACTGAAAATCCGCGCAGAGGCATCGAGCAGCTATTCGACGACCTTCTCGCGGGCCCTGAGCTTGCCCTGCCCGTCGACCTTCTTAATCGAAAAACTGGTGCGACCGATCTCCCGACCATCGGCAGTCTCGATAAATACCCGCCAGCGCCCAGACTGGTAGTTCTCTTTGTACGTGTAACCCCTGAAGCCCAGCGCGCGTCCTCCGCGAATCGGAAGAACGATGCGGTCGGTTTGAACCCATCCCTTCGACTCATCGAAGCGCTCCCAGCGAAGATAGACCCGCTCTTTGAAGTTCCTTGGTGCAAAAATGCGGGCAAAGATATAGAGCCGCTCACCGTCTACCTTTGTGATGGTGGCCTCGCCCCAACCGTCGGCATCCTTATCGACCATGACATGGTAGGAAGCCCCCACCCGCTGCACGTCGTGCCCTGGGCGCATCGATTGAACCGAGAGTGGGATCGGGGGAATCCACTGCAACGCGTAAAAGAGGACAAACGCGGTAGTAACCCCAAGCGCGGGACGGCGAAAGCTCCGATTGATTCGGCTTTCCTCGACGCCTAATCCTTGCAGTCCAAGGCCAATTCCGAACACAAGCACGGTGCTCACCACAATTCCTAGAGCAAAGAGTCCCAGATGAAGCTCACCGGCGAGCATCGGGAGGATATAGGTCAGAAAACTCACCAGCGAGAGCTGAAAGAGGACGGCCCGAAACACAGCACCCATCCTCTTAAAGCTGGGAAGCTCATTGAGTACCAACCCCGCAGCTAGGAGTACAAAAAACACAAATGAAGCGACACCCGACGAGGACTTGAAATAGAAGAAGGTAAACGCACTGAGCAATGCGCCAGTCGCAAAATGAAAAACAAAACGGCCGTAGCGAACGATGCCACGGGCCAAGAACCGCTTCACTGTTGAGCCGGTGTGGACCCAAGAGGACTTTTCCGCAATCGAAGCGAACAAGGTCAGTGCCGCCAAACCGAGATAGATGAGCTGTAATACAATATTTCGAGGCTCATCAATTCGACCCAGGGTTAAGATATCGGTTCCCAGACCGGCGAGAAACGCCAAGACCGGCGTCTGCCCCTGAGCTCTACCCCACTGGTCTGCTAGAGCTGCTTTTAACCCTTGGGCCACGCCCTCTCCTTCTTTCCGGGTGACAATTTAACCAAAACACAGACATGCCATGAAGCTCCCCATTGCGTCCACTCTCGGCTCACCGCTACACTTTCGAGGAGAGGAAACTCAGATGCTTGAACCGAACGAACCGCGCACCACACACCTCCTAAAGGCCGAGTCCAGCTTTGGGTGGATGGCAGGCATGCCGTCGGGAAATGCGCTCACCTATTTCCGTGGGTCCATCAACGAGGCCCATGCATTTCTTAAAGGGCGTCTGGCTGCAGTCTTAACCGCCAATCCTTGGCTCTGCGCACGCCTGGTCAAGCGCGATGAAATGCACGGCATTGCGATGACCTGGAGCGATGAAGCGCTTGCCGAAGCACTGAGTGAACTCCAAACCGACACAAGTTCTATCCTGCACCTCGCCCCACCCGAGCTAAAAGATAAGCTCGGTCTAGAGAATCCCTACAAAGACCTCTGTCGAGCCCTGACGCGCTCTAAGCTTGCGGTACCGGTTGGTAAACGGTGTCTCAAAGAGGGCCGTCCACTTCTCTCACTTTGTCTTATCCCCACCGGACCATCCGAGTTCGCGGTGTGGTTATCCATGTCGCATATCATCGCCGATGGCTACACTGCGTACGCTATTCTCAATATGCTTCTCAGTAAAGACGAAGCCTCGGTCGTGGCACTGGAGCCCGAGCGCGACCACAGCTTTGATACGAAGCTGGCTGAAGCGATTGGCCCAGAGGAGAAGGCAATCCTCGATTTCTCTCTCCCCGGCATTCTCAATGCACTGGGGAGCCATTATTTCCGAACGACACCCAAGGCCCTTTGTTTTCGGCTGAATACCCAAGCAATTGAGGCCGAAAAGCAGGCCTATCTTCAGAGTAATTCCACCGAGGGTTCGACCCCACCCTTTATCTCGGCCAACGATATTGTGACCTCCACTCTCGGCCGAATGCTGGAGTTTACATCGCTTTACATGGCGATGAACCTACGTGGCCGCATACCACTCAACCCCGACGCGGCTGAGGTAGACCGCGGTCAAGGTCTGGCCGGAAATTACGAATCTGGGATATTCTTTTTCGAAGGCGACTTTGATGATCCAGCCTCCATTCGCTCGGCCCAAGGTGGAACGCGGGCCGGGCTCTACCAACGTCCACCACGCGCCAATGGACTGATTCAGCCCATTCCGGGATTTTGGAAGCGAGCCTTAGGCCGTCCCGGCCTGGTCACCAATTGGTCTGGTTGGAAAGCCGCATTTGAGCTACCTGGTTGTGATACAGTGCTCCATTTACCGATTACGGAGCTCGACCGTCCCTTCTTCGAGAGCGCCATCGTCTTTCAATCACGTCCAGACGAGATCAGTGTCCTGATCTTCTCACGGGTCATCGACTCGATGACTCAGGTGAACGCGTTTTCACCTATTTTCGGGGCCGCGCTGAGCAGTGAGCTCTTCCCAGCTGGTCGCGCACTATGAACCCGAGGAGCGAACTATGAGCCAATCTATCGCAATCATTGGTGCTGGTGCAGCTGGCCTAACCACCGCTTGGAGTCTCAAAAAACGCGGCTACTCGAACGTAAAGCTCTTTGAGAGAAGAGACCGCGTTGGCGGTAAATGCCTCACGGTCGATATTGATAACCGAAATTATGAGCTGGGAGCGGTGATTGTTGGCCGAACCACTTACGAGGTCGTCAATACTCTGATTCAAGAGTTTGGTCTCAACTTGACACCGATGGAAACCACTACGCTCCTCGACTCGACGCGAGGCGGCTCAGTCGGAAAGCTCGGGCTCGTATTCAATTTTTTGCTTAAATACCGCGGGCCGCTGAAGCGATTCTTGAAAGACGTTGATGCCGGACCGGCCTTCTCCGAGCCTGGA
>JAYYQC010000396.1:0-11712 GCA_036128675.1 Myxococcota bacterium
GACCTTGAGTTAACCCGCGAGATGCTCCGCCAGGCTGGCCCGGCTGGATTTTTAGAGCAAAAAATAGCTGGCTATGCCGCAAATCTCGAGCTCGAGACACGGGGCTGGCTTGATCATTATCTCTACGCTTTGGCTCTAACGTTCGCTGGTGCGGACTCACTGGTCGACGCAGAACGCGAGCTCCGTAAAGCACGTGAACTTCAGCCTCAATCAGTGGATGTTGCACGGACCCTTAGCTGGGTGCTGTTAAACCGTGAACCACAGGCAATGGATGCTCTGCCACGGGCCGAAGAAGTTGTTGAACTTATCGAGAGACAACTCTCCCGCATGTCTGAAGACACAGTCGGGTATCGAGAGTTAGAATATTCTCTCAGCTTGGCACTCTTTCGACTTCGAAAATTTGATCGAGCTGAGAGTATTTTAAAGCGGTTTGATTCTGATTTTGACGAAGTCTCGTCGGGCCGCTCTGCTTACCTGAGTCTTCGGGCTGACTTGGCCTATCGTAATGGTGACAACGAGTCCGCGATTGTGTGGCTCGAGCAGCTCTTGGCTGCTGAGGAGACGACAGGAAGAGAGGACCGGTTAGGGGAGCTCTATGCGCGATTGGGTGTGGTTTTATACGCAGCTGGTAAGGTTGACCGGGCACTGAAGGTTTTGTCTGATTCGGCCCTGCGTTACGCACAGTCAGGGGGTACTCAGAAGGCGAACCATCTCAAGCGGACCGTTGCACTGCTAAGGAACCAACCGGTCTGGGACAAGACTCAGACGGGGAGGCAGTTAGAGGCCTGGAAATGGGGACTCTCGGGGGTTGAGCGGATTTTATTTATCGCTTCAAGTCGCGCGGCCGAAGCCCAAGCACTGGCCGTTGAGCCTACGACGGCTGGAGACGAAGACGAAGACGAAGATGCCACAACTGCGGCTGACTTAGAGACGACCTCACCTAAAGGCGCAACGATCTCGCCGTATGGTGATGAGGAACATTGGCACAAGTGGAGCTACGCGACTGTTAGCTACAATCGGGGCGAACAAACGTTTGACTTGGTCGAGATGAGTGCATCCATTATTGACCGAGTAGGGGTCTTGGAATCGATCTGGAATCAGGGAGTTCTTGAATTCGGTTATGTTCGCGAAGTTCGGGATGTGTTGTTTGACAGTCTGGCCCGACTCAACATCCAATCGGATCCCAAAGTTGTCAGCGCCCTTGAGCGGCTGATGAAACAAGTTCCTCAAGAAGTTCGTTTAACCCGGGCGTGGAAAAATCTAAGCGAAGAATTCGAAGCATTCATCCTGCGCGACCTCACCGGGGCGCTTGAGCTTTGCGGCTTGATTCCCTACCTGACTCTCTCTGAAACCACGACACTCGCCCACGCCTGTGACTTTAAAGCCATGGCGCAACGGGATGTCGCCAGCCTAGACGACGAGCTGAAAAGGATTGACCAATTTCTCGAGCGAGCGCCCCGCGCCCCGGCTGAGCAGAGCTGCTCTTCGGACGTGTTTTATCAGAACTGGCGCGCGCGTGGTGCCCTTCCCAGCGATGCTGCCGCCTTACGTCGTTTTCTCGATGATTGCCCTAGCATTGATGCATGGCAGCGAACATCGCTTTTGATTGCATTTGAGTCGGTTGCCTTGGGCGGAGCCGCCCGCGGTCAGGCAATTAGCATCTCGCCTCAGGAGCCAAGTGAGGCCTTGATATGGGCACTGGATGAAGAGCTTATTTACTTGGGAGGTATTGAGACTGAAGAGGGCTGGTGGTTTCTCGAGATTGGCGATGGCCAAACGAAAATTCGCCGAATCACTTCTGAGAAGCTTTTGGAGCGCTTGAAGTATTGGCGTCCACGCAACCCAGTTCTTTCTAGCTCACTTGCGCGTTTGACCAATCGGTTGGAGCCGACATCATGGAGCTTTGTTCAGAGCTTCCTCTCATTTTGGGAAAAGGAAACCTGGGAAGGGCCTAAGTTCATCGCAGTCCCTGAGAGCTTAATTTCTTTGGACAAGTGCAATGAAGTGAGGGCAAAGCCACTTCGCTATGAAACTCTTCGCGTGAATATTTTAAAAGGGGACTCGCTAAGCGAGAAGCTGCTAGATGTTGAGCGGTGTGCACGTGGCGCGGTGAAATTTCATCGTTTAAGCGTGAACTACAGCTCGCCCGGAACGATAAAAGATTCTGACTTCGATCGGATTGTCTATTTATTGCATCAGCGTCATCGATTTCCTTTCGAGTCAGCACAGTTAGTCGCAGGTGACTATGTTCTGAACCTTGGACCAAAGCCGACCCGTGGTATCGCGTGGATCGCTGTATGGAATGAGTATTTTCAGCCTCTTTTCGCGAATGCGCTCTCCGCGCGAAGAGTACAGCAGTCGAAGGGCGATCAGGACAGTCACCGAGCGCTTGTCGAGGAAATTGAAAAGTTACTAAACGTCTTTCAAGGGCTTCGCCTGACTCAGCCTGAACTACTTGACGGATACATCAAGAATGCGGACGGACGAGCGGGGATGCTTGGACAGGTCTATCCGAAACTTGAACTTTTTCGGTCGCAGTTTCTCACCTGGGCCATCGCGAGCTACGAGGCGCTCGGCGATATCAGCGCAGCCTCAGATATCCTACGTACGCTCCTAGCTGAACGTGCATGGCAGGGCGACCTCGACAAGTTTAGGCTCTGGTCGCGTAAGCAGGCGAGCTTTTTCATTGCCTTGGAAGATACCGAGCAGGCTCTCAATGTGCTTGAAAACTGTTGGGCCGCGGAGGTTGCTGATTGTGGCGTTCAGCTCGGGCAAGTCTATTTGAGCGAAGCTAGATATCGAGACGCTGAGCGCATCGCAGATGGCTTGGTCGGTATCGCCGACAATGCCCGTGCGAATGTGGAGGGTACCAATATGCTCGCGCGGATTGCAGAGCAGGAGCGTTACGATTTCGATGCCGCGGTCGAGCTTTTGCTTAGAGCGTATGCAATGGCGAATAACGTGGACCTTGATCTGCGCGTTAGTCTTTCGATCAATTTGATGAGGGTGGCGCGACTCGCGGGCGATTATCAGGCGGCTGAGACCCTCGGTGATTCAGTAGCAAAGTGGGAATTGACGCCATCACAACGTCTTCGGATCGAGTTAACACGAGCCCAAACCTGGTATGTCTCTGGGCAAGCGCGGAAGGTCGTTCGCGCGATGGCCAAGCTCACGAATCTCGCCGACGATATGGACGATACCTTTGGCAAAATGCTGTGTACCAGTTTGTGGGCACTCAGCTCTCTCGAGGTCGGTCGGTACGACGATGCGCGTCGATTGGCTGAGTCCGCGTTAAGCCAGGCCGAATCGCTTGGGAATCGTCGAGAGATCGCCAATCAACTCAATAACCTGGGCCTGGTCTACGCCCGTCTCGGGCTGCACGAGAAAGCCTCTCAGGCGCTTAATGCTGCGATGACATCAGACTTTACCGGTCGAGATTCCATGTCGCTCGCTTATTCGATGCGAAATCTTGGCCAGCAAAAGTTTTTAGCCGGGCTTCATACTCAGGCCAGTGGCCTCTTAGAGGAATCGGCGTATCTCAGTAGAAAAGCCGGCGACCGAATCAACGAGGTAAGAGCTCGATTTAGCTTCCTTCTCAATCAAGAAAGACTCGGTGTAGAGGAACTCGGAGAGAGATTTTGGCGGCTCTCCGAAGAGGCTGGGTCGTTACGACTGGTGGAAATTCAGTGGCGTGCACTTTTTGGTGCCTATCGGTCCCTTGAGCCCAGTCTTAATCCTGAACAAGCTCTCCGCATCTTAGAAGAAGCCTTTTCTATCTCGATGTCTCATATTGGTCTAGCAAGTGAGCGACTTGGACCGGGAAGAGAAGCACTTCGCAACGAATATCATTTCCGACTCATTAAAGCGGATAAGCACCTTGATGCGATAAAGGTCGCTCTTCGCTTTGCTCAGCCAGCCAGCTTGCGAAAGGGTGGGAAGCCGCTAAGCCTTGAAGGTGTTCAAGAGCGTTTAGCGGAGAGCGAGGCGCTCTGGTACGGCTGGTTTGATGAACGAGGCTGGCAGGGGTGGCTTATTGAGCGAGATTCTCAAGTCTTTCTCGGGACTGAATGGGATGGCGATGAAACGTTAAAAATA
Organism: Myxococcota bacterium; assembly: GCA_036128675.1. Lineage (GTDB taxonomy): Bacteria > Myxococcota > XYA12-FULL-58-9 > XYA12-FULL-58-9 > JABJBS01 > JAYYQC01. The sequence goes on from JAYYQC010000396.1 coordinate 4,096, forward strand.
TTTGCCGATCTCGAAAAGCGATTCAAAGAATATACGCCACTCGGTAGGTCCTTGGAGCAACTCTCTAAAGCGTTTTCTTACTTACTTAAGGACCACTTGGGCGAGATCACAACGCTCAAAATACTGGATTTGGAAACAGACTTATGGATTCCGTATCGAGCACTTACGGTCAACGGGATGCTGCTCGATGAACAAGTTCGCCTTGAGTGGGTGCTGCCTGTCCTTTCCTCGCGCGCTGAGAGTCCAGAGGCTTTGACTTACGTGGTCAGCGAAGAAGAATCACCACATGATCTTGCGTTCGCGATGTTGGAGAAAAGCTGGTTGGGTCGCCGGTTAGCTGCGACAGAAATAAAGCAGCGTGATATTTTCGCGCCAACACTAACCCAGAGCCATTTCCACCTGACGGGGCACTACAATGGTCTTGGCAAGCTTGAAGACCTGTGGTTTCGACAAGAGGGCGATGGGCAAACGAACTATTGGCCACGACGGATCTTTATTAATACGTGCGGTCCGGCAGGTGAATCGACTCGCGTTGCTGAGCGCTACGGGGCGCTCTTGACAGCGCTGAGTAATGGTACCGATCTTGCCTTAACCCATCGTCTGCGGATCTCGGACTGGGCTGCATCGATTATTTCAAAGCGGTATTATCAAACCGATACGTCCGAGCCTGTAAGTGAGAGGGCGCGGGAAGCCACACGTTACGTTCGGCGCATGTTTGAACACCCGGCTCACTGGGCGGGCTTTGAAGTAATCACAGGGCTTTAAATCCCGTTAACAAGATTGTTGCCTTACGGCCGCCTCGATGCCACACCGAAATACTTCGACACGAGGCAGCGAGGACACTTTACTCTTGACCGATTGGCGTCTCTCCGTATCTAAGGTCACGGACGGCTCAGCGGTTGGTATCCGCTGAGATTTTCGTGAGGACGGGGGTAGCCGTCCCACACAGAAAGGACATAGCCATGATTTCCGTGGAACTTCCGGACGGGAGTGCTCGATCGTTGGAAGATGGAGCAACTTCGGCCGACCTAGCCGCCTCAATTGGACCAGGACTCGCAAAGGCTGCTGTCGCAGCCAAGATTGGCGACGATGTCGTCGACTTAACCCACCCCCTCTTTGACGGTGCGAAGGTAAGCCTCATCACAAAGCGCGATGCCGAAGCCCTGGAGGTCTTGCGTCACTCGGCTGCGCATCTGATGGCCGATGCGATTCTTCGAGTGTTCCCCAAGGCTCAGCTGACTATCGGGCCGGCAGTGGAAGATGGCTTTTACTACGACATCTTTATGGAAGACGGTAAAATTACACCGGATGATTTCCCGAAGATCGAAGCAGAGATGAAGAAGGTGGCAAAAGAGGCTCACCCGTTCCAGCGTTGCGCAGCGAAATACGATGAGGCCAACGAACATTATGCGCGTTACCGCGCGATTGACGGTGGTCACAACAAGTTCAAGCAAGAGCTTGTCGCAGATATCGCCGATCGCGGCGACGAGCTCACGTTCTACAAGCACGGTGAGTTCATTGACCTCTGCAGGGGGCCTCATGTTCCGCACACAGGTTGGTTGAAACATGTCAAGTTGACGAAGGTTTCGGGCTCGTATTGGCGTGCCGATGCCGCGCGTGAGCAGCTTGTACGCGTATATGGCACTGCATTTTTCGATAAGAAAGACCTGAAGGAGTATCTGCATTTTCTTGAGGAAGCTAAGAAGCGTGACCATCGGGTGCTCGGCGAACAACTCGATCTCTTTAGCTTTGACGAGAACGCGCCAGGCTTTCCGTTCTTCCACCCGAAAGGCACGATACTCTTTAATCTGTTGACCGATTATATGCGGAAGCTTTTACGCAAAGGCGGTTATCAAGAGGTAAAGACACCACTCATTCTTTCTGAGCAGCTCTGGCACACCTCCGGGCACTACGACAATTACATGGAGAATATGTTCTTCACCAAGTTGAAGCTTCGTGATCCAAGTGATGCGGCAAAGATCAACGATAACGTCGAAGAAGATCGCCCAATGGCAGTGAAGCCGATGAACTGTCCAGGGCATTTAATGGTGTATAAAACCCGCCTTCATTCCCATAATGAGTTCCCACTTCGGATCGCAGAAATGGGGCTGGTGCATCGACGAGAACTCTCGGGGGTTCGTCATGGACTCTTTCGAGTGCAGTCATTTACGCAGGATGATGCTCACCACTTTTGCACCCCTGATCAGATTGTCGATGAGGTCAAAATGCTCATCGCCTTCTTTCAAGAGGTGTACGGCGCATTCAATTTAGATGACGTCCGTCTCGAGCTCTCTACAAGACCTGAGAAAAGCATCGGTAGCGATGAGATCTGGGAGAAAGCTGAGGAGGCTCTGAAGAGCGCTCTGGAGAATGCGGGGATTGATTACCAGCTCAATGCTGGCGATGGTGCTTTTTATGGTCCTAAGATCGACTTCCATATTCGAGATACTCTCAAGCGCTCTTGGCAGTGTGGTACGATTCAGCTCGACTTCTCGATGCCGGAGCGCTTTGGCTTAAGCTATATTGGTGCCGATGGACAGAAGCATACTCCGGTGATGCTTCACCGAGCATGTTATGGAAGCTTAGAGCGCTTTCTTGGAATCATCATTGAGAACTATGCAGGTGACTTCCCGCTGTGGCTGGCTCCGGTTCAGGTCCGTGTCCTACCGATCAGTGAGAAGTACATCGATTACGCGAAGCGTGTGAGCGAAAAGCTTATGGATTTGGGCTTACGGGCGGAAGTCAATGCGAAGGACGACCGTATCGGTTACAAGATCCGTGAGTCCAGTCTCCAGAAAATTCCGTATGCGATTATTGTTGGTGAGAAAGAGCTGGAAAACCAAACCATCAACGTACGGTCGCGCGATAAAGGTGAGCTTGGTGAGATGAATCTCGATACATTTGTCTCAGAGCTTGAAGAATACCAAAAGTAGACGGGGCTGAAGGGGAGAACACTCTGTGCTTCTCTCCCCCTATCACCACCTCCAAGAGCCAATGACTGGTATTGTGGTCTTCTCCCTCGAGCGACTTTTAGCGACGCCATGCCCACGCGGTGAAGAGGACTACAACGCTAAAGAGTTCAAGACGCCCGCAGAGCATAAGCAATGCCATCACCCATTTGGTGGGGTCAGGTAGATTTGACCAGTTTCCGGTTGGCCCCAGCTCACCAAGCGCGGGGCCAGTATTACCTAACGCCGAGATAGCGGCACCAATGGACATCTCAAGATTGTAGCCACTGAGAACCATTGCAATGACACCAACCGTCATAAGCAAGATGAAAAGGCTCCCAAATGCCATCATGTTGCCTGCAACATCATCTCGGATCGATTTGTTTCCTAGTTTGATGGCTTTGACTGCACGCGGGTAGACCATTTGATGGAGCTCCCGGGCAACGCTCTTAAGGAACACTAAAATTCGCGTGAGTTTAACACCGCCCGAGGTCGAGCCCATACAGGCACCCGTTATCATAAAGTAGACCAGCATGAGACGAATAAGATTGGGCCAGGTTTCATAATCTGCGGTGGCGTATCCGGTCGATGTCATAATGGCGATTACTTGAAATGCAGCATCGCGAATATGCTCTCCGGTCTCAGTTGTCTGTGGAACCATCAGAACAGTGAGTGTTGTTGCGGCGATGATAAGCCCCACATAAACTTTTAGCTCGAGGTTCTGAAAGGCCTGTTTGGGTCGGAGTGCAAGCAGTGGAATTAATGTAAAGTTGATGCCCGTGATTACCATGAAGACAATTGTGACCCACTCAATCATCGGAGAATTGAAATAAGCAATCGATTCAGAGTGGGTGGAGAACCCGCCAGATGCCAGAGTGGTAAATGCGTGGCAAATAGCATCTAAGAGACTCATGCCGAGAGCCCAGAAGATAACGGCGAGGACTGCTGTAAGACCTAAATAGAGCTGCCACAGGGACTTTGCGGAATCGGTGATTCGGGGGCGGTCTCTCTCAAATGCCACACCCCCAGGTGTCTCAGCTTTAAGTAATCGATAGCCCCCGATACCGAGCATTGGGAGAAGTGCAACGCTCAAGACTACGATGCCCATACCACCAAACCATTGAGTCATGGATCTCCAGACATGCAGCCCGGGACTAAAGATTTCGACTTGTGGAAAGACTGTCGCTCCGGTTGTCGTGAAGCCGCTCATCGTTTCGAAGAAAGCGTCGGTGATAGAACTGGTGGCCCCACAGAATAAAAATGGAAGCATGCCAAAAAGCGAAAGCATGATCATCGATGATGTAACGACACCAAAACCTTCACGCAAACCGACATGTTTAGCGTGCTGATGTAGGTATTTTCTGCCGGCCAAACCAAGACCCAGCGCGACTAAAATGCTGACGCTAAATCCGATAATATCGTTATAACGTTGTGCGCCTCGGTCATCGAGAAAGATGGCCACAAGTAGGGGCAGACTCTGAGCGGCCCCCCCGATGGCCAAAAGGTTGCTCAAAACAAAGAGGATCGCTCGAATTCGCACGTTAGCCTCTTAAGAAGAGTTTCTGAATGCCGCCGAGTGCTCCTGGCTGCGCGTAAACGAAGACTCTATCGCCAGCCCGAAGCACGGACTTACCAGAGGCGATGACGACAAGATCGTCATTTATGATACTCGCGACGAGAGAGCCTTTGGGAAATTTAACCTCCTCAAGCCGCTTATCGACGAGCTTTGATGTAATCGGGAGCTCGAGTTCAAGCAGCTCGGCTTGGCTGTGGCCCATGGGTGTGACCGAGTGCACCGCGCCGCGGCGGACCAACGATAGAATGGCACCGACGGTTGTGAGTCTTGGGCTCAAAACGCTCTCGATGCCAAGGCTATCTAGAATTGGTAAAAATTCGGGCTGATGTACGAGCACTCCGGCTTGCAGTGTTGCATGCTTTTTGGCGAGAAGCGCAGCAAGCATGTTGCTCTGATCGTTGTCAGATACCGAGCAGTAGAGGTCGCATAGGTCTAGTGCTGCTTCTCCGAGTAAGCTTAGGTCAGTGGCTTCTCCGTGGAGTACGGTTGTCTCTTCCAACAATTCTGATGCATCACGGGCACGCTCTAAATCGGGTTCGATAAGTGTCACTTTGAGCTTGGACTCGAGTCGTTGGCAGAGTGATAAGCCAATACGACTTGCTCCATAGATGATCGCGTGGGTCGGAACTTTAGGATGTTTATGAATGATCGGTAAGAGGAACTCGACCATATCGTTGGTGGTCAGAACTTGGAGGTGATCATTCGGTTCAACTCTATCTGAGCCATCTGGAACAAACGTTTTATCACCTCGTGAGATTTCTAATATGAGAAATCCATCGAGAGCACCGATAGTCTTAAGTTCATTGAGAACGCGATTTGCAATTGGGGAATCTTCACGAACTGTGAATCGAAGAATTTGGAGTTTGCCATCCGCGATGCTTGTAACTTCTTCAACCCCAGGTAGTTCAACGCTCCGGATCATAGAGTCTACGACAATGGGTTCAGGATTGATGGTATGCATTGCGCCGATATTATCGAGGTCAAAGCCGTGTTTGGGGTCGGTAAATTCACTGTTACGAAGGCGTGCAATGCGTTGGGGCACCCCCATGCTCTTGCCGATTGCGCAGACGACGAGATTCACCTCATCGGATTCAGTGACCGCAATCAGGACATCCGCTGAGCGAATACCCGCGCGATGTAGAATGCTGGGGCTGCTGGCCGAACCCTGAATACACAAGATATCTAAAGAATCAGAAATTGTCGCGGCACGATTACGATCTGCCTCAATCAAAACGATATCGTGGTTTTCGCGCGAGAGTTGTTCGGCAAGTGAAGTACCAACGACGCCCGCACCGGCGATAATGATATGCACGCTAGTTTGCCAGGCAGGGTGACGCGTCGAGCGTCTCGTTTATTTTATCGACGAGATACTGCATTTCTCGTCGCGTTAGCTGATGAATTGGGCTTGGGGTCAGCATTGGAGCATCACTCCTTTCAATTGCGTGCACCATAACGATGGTCCCGACCAAGCCGATTGCCAGCCCGGTGAGTGCCATACTGAGGCTGAGCTTTGGATTGATCTCATTCTGTCCATAGAGCAGCCATCCGGAACTCGAAATACCTGCACCGACGACCGATGCAGTAAGTCCAGCATAGACCCAAGCTCCGCGTGAGCGCCAGGTCCGTTCTAGTCGCTCGCGCACTTCATCGTCTTCGGCTAGGAGCGCCGTCTGCCAGTCGCTGAGTGGAAGTTTACCCCAGCTCACAATCCAGTCCGAGCGACTGGTTCGGGCGAAGGAGGTATTGTTGACGGTCTCGATGACGGCTTGAGGGAGTTTGCCTTGGCACGGAGATTTGGGAGGAAGCGCGGGGGTGGTCGCGAGACTTGCCGCGAGCACCCCGTGCAATAGAATCATATTCATAGGGGAAGCTTAGCCGAAAGCGCTGATTCCCGTAAGTGCTCGACCGACTGCGAGGGTATGAATTTCGTGTGTACCTTCGTAGGTATAGACACTCTCGATGTTCATCATATGGCGCATGACCGGGTAGGCGTCGGTGATGCCGTTTCCGCCGAGCATTCCACGGCTCATCGACGCGATTTTACGCGCGACATCAACGTTGTGACGCTTGTGCATGCTGACCTGAACCGGTGTGAGCTTGCCGTCATCTTTAAGCCGACCGAAGTGCAGCGACATCAACTGAGAGTTGGTGATCATCGTTGCCATCTCGGCGAGCTGTGCCTGATAAAGCTGGAAGGAAGCGATCGGCTTCTGGAAAGCGATGCGCTCCATGCCGTAATTGAGAACGGTCTCAAAGCAGTCAATCGCTGGACCGGTGATTCCCCAAGCAATGCCTTCGCGTGCCTGTGTAAGACACATCAGTGGGCTCTTAAGACCGCCCGACTCAGGCAGCATATTCGCCGCTGGAACTCGGCAGTCCGTCAAATGGATCTCACCGGTTGGTGAGGCGCGTAACGAGAATTTACCTTCGATGAACGGGGTATCAAAGCCCGGTGTGCCGCGCTCGACAACGAAGCCGCGGATTCGGTTGTCTTCGTCTTCGACCTTTGCCCAGACGACTGCGAGGTGAGAGATTGGCGAATTGGTGATCCACATTTTCACCCCATTGAGGATGTAGTGGTCGCCGTCTTTCACTGCGGTGGTCGACATTGAAGCTGGGTCTGACCCTGCGTTTGGCTCGGTGAGGCCGAAGCAGCCGATCATCCGCCCGCTGGCCAATTCAGGAAGCCATTTTTTGCGCTGCTCTTCATTGCCGAAAGTTAGGATTGGATACATGACCAGTGAGCCTTGGACACTGCACAATGACCGCAGGCCGCTGTCGCCGCGTTCCAGTTCCTGGAGAACCAGTCCGTAAGATACGTTATTTAGTCCTGCACATCCGTAGCCTTCAATGCTGGCGCCAAAGGCACCGAGGTCGGCGATCTCAGGTAAGAGCTCGGTTGGGAAGGTTCCGGCACGGTGGTGTTCGGTCAAAGTCGGAAGAAAGCGGTCGCGAACCCAGCCGCGGATCGCGTCTCGGGTTTGCTTTTCTTCATCTGATAAGAGGTGCTCGATCGCGAGGATCGAATCTAGCGTGACTTGATGGCTCATGGCGCACTTTACTCCATTCAAGTGTAGGTTACTGTGGGCCGCC
>JAYYQC010000397.1:0-6867 GCA_036128675.1 Myxococcota bacterium
CGCATCCCCTCAACACTCCTTAAAATCCTTAAGACTTTAATTGCTCGCTGGGATTGGCGGATACTGAGAAAATGAATATTTTGCGTTAGAGTTTGAATAGATACATAGGTCGACAACTGTCGACGGAGCCCTCAATGTTAAAAATAATGCAGAGCAGCGTGTTACCCCTCATGCTTCTCGTCTCGTCCATAGCCCCAGCAGCAACTATGACCATGGCGGATATCATCGCACGTGCGGTCGACAATGCGTCCGCCGTCGAGCGGGCGGTCGCAGATCTCGAGACCGCTCGAGCCCGAGCTGACTCCGCCTATACGGTGTATTCGCCCTACGTTGCATTGAGTGGCTCATACAGCCGGCTCTCGGAAGAGGAGCTTCCAGAGCTCACCCCTGGCTTTAGCTTTCCTCAATTCCTCGACAATTACAGCTTCCAGGCCTCTGCTCAGTTTGCAGTCTCAGATTATCTGCTTACCCGCCCCGCTCTCTACAAAATAGGTACCGAGGGGATGCGGTTCCAAGAGGCTCAGCTGGACGCGGCACGTGAGCGTGTCGCCATGCAAGCCGCGACATTGGCATTGCAGTGGACAGCGGCAAAAGAGGGTTTATCGGTTGCTGAGAGCGGCGCTCGAACACTCGAAGCCGGCGTGAATGATATCGAACGCCTTCAAGAGGCCGGCCTCGCGACTCGCTCTGACGCATTGGCCATCAAAGCGCAGCATGCCGCGGTAGCGACCAGCGTTATTCGAGCCCGTGGCCTCGTAAAAACACTCGCTCTTCAGCTGGGTCAGCTGATCGGATTGGACGCGAAGCAGCCGGTCCCAGAACTTGAGCTCAGGCTCAACGACCAGCCACGAAATCCCGATATCGCTTTAACGGAAGCGCTGGCCACCGCCATTGCACAAAGACCTGAGCTACGCGCACTTAGAAAGGCCCGCGACCTTCAATCCTATGAGGTGGACCGCTACTTTGGCGAGCTCTTCCCAAAACTTGGGCTGGTCGGCGTTGTCGATACTGCAAACCCTAACCAGCGAATCTTTCCACTCGTCGAGGAATACAACACAACTTGGGCAGTCCAAGCGACACTCACCTGGTCGCCCAATGACTTCGTCATACAACGCTCGCTCTACAAAGAAGCTCAAGAGCAGCTCAAAGGTCTCGAGGCCGACCTGAAAGGCCTTCGACAGGCGGTAGAGCTTGAGCTGGCATCTGTCATCAGCGACCTCGAAACCGCTCGGGAGCTTTGTACCGCTACCTCAAAGGAGCAGAGCGCAGCACAGGCCGCACTCCGCGACCAAGAAATCCTCTTCAAAGCAGGTGAGACAACTTCCCTCCAGCTGCTTGAAAGAGAACAAGCCAACCGAGAAGCCGCACTTGGCCATATCGACGCGTTGGTTCAATTATTCCTCGCAGAAATCCGCCTCCAGAAGAGTCTTGGCGACCTCGACAGTTTCGCTCGAAAGGAACTCAAATGAACACTCTAGTCAAACCTCTCATACTGGCGACCGCAACGAGCCTTCTCCTTTCAGGCTGCCAGCAAGACGCCACCGCCTCGCAATCTGCGACAGCTCAAGATTCAAGCCCACGTCTTGACGCACGCGCCCAGCGCGTGGAGATCATGAACGTAAAGCCGGCAAAGCAAGCCCTGACGTTGACTCTACCCGGTGAAGTCGAAGGTTCACGAGATGCACTCCTCGCCTCCTCTACTGGGGGCTACATCGAGAAAGTGCTGGTCAGCAAAGGTGAGACCGTTAAGAGGGGCAGCGAGCTGGCATGGGTGAATAAATCCATTGCCGACGCCCAACTGGCCCAAGCCGAGGCCCAATTGAAGCTAGCCCAGCACGACCTTCAGGTCGTTACATCGGCGGGAGGATCGGTCTCCAAATCCCGCAAGGTTCAAGCCGAAGCTCAGCATACAATCGCCCAGGCACAACACACCATGGCGACTCTCCAAGCTGAGCGAGCACGCATGCGCGCTCCTTTTCGCGGCGTGGTGGCGGCGGCCGATTTAGAAGCCGGTGAGGTAGCGGCACCTGGCCAGCCTCTCGTCAGGCTGGTAAACATCGACACCGTAAAGGTCTCCGTCTCAATATCAGACCGCGACATCAAGTGGGTTAAACCGGGCGTCACAGCAACCGTCTATCTAGAAGGTGGTGCTAAGTCACTTGAAGCGAAAGTTACACGCGTTACGCCGGCCGCTGACCTGGAGACACGAACCTTCATTGCCGAGATCGATATCCCGAATCCAGACCGCTTACTCATGCCCGGTATGATGGCTACCACCGCGATCGAGAGCCTCAGCCAGGGAGAAAGTCTCGCAATTCCTCAATATGCGCTGCTGACCCGTCGCGAAGGCAACGGCGTCTTCGTTGTCGAGGATGGCAAGGCGGTCTGGCGTCCCCTCACCGTTGACGCCCTCATGGGCCATGAGCTCATCGTCTCCAGCGGACTGAAGGCTGGCGACAAGGTGATCCTCAAAGGCCATCGCGAGCTTGATCATGGAGAGGCTGTCCTGGTTGTAAAAAATGCCGGCAGCGTCGAAACACCGACCGATAAGGAAGAGGCGAAACAATGATCCGAGGGCTGATTGAACGGCAAGCCGTTGTTCGTCTCGTCGTCTTCATGACGGTCGTCTTCGGTGCCTATACCTATTTCGGGTACCTACCCCGTGAGGCCTCTCCAGACGTCAAGATTCCCGTGGTCATGGTGTCTACACCCTATGTCGGTGTTGCCCCTAAAGACATCGAGAGTCTTGTGACCAATCCACTCGAGAACGAGCTCGCCGGCGTGAAAGACCTCAAGAAGATGTCCTCATCCTCAGTTGAAGGTGCGAGCATTATCAGCTTGGAATTCGAACCAGAGATTGTCATTGAAGATGCACTCCAGCAGGTGCGTGACCGGGTGAACCGTGCGAAAGCAAAGCTACCAGCCGATGCCGAGGAACCTTCCGTGCGCGAAGTCTCATTCAGCGATGTACCCGTTGTCATCGTAACCCTCGCTGGCGATCTAGATGAGGAAAGTCTCAAGACCCTGGGAGACCAGATGGCCGAAGACTTTAAACGCATCGGTGGTGTGCTCGATGCTAAAGTCACCGGCGGCCGAGAGCGGGAGCTGAAAGTCCAAGTAGACCCCTTCCGGGTCTCGCAGCTTGGGCTGGAGCTCAATGATATCGTCGGGGCCCTACAGAGCGAAAACGTCAACATCCCAGGTGGAAACGTCCAGACCGGCGATGCAAACTTCCTCCTGCGGGTTCCGGGTGACTTTCAAGAAGCCGTCGACATCGAGACCGTCGCCATTAAACGCATTGGCGAGCGCCCAGTCCTCCTTCGGGATATCGCGCGGGTCGTAGACGGTTACAAAGACCGGGAGTCCTACGCCCGGATGAATGGTGAGACGGCACTCTCCATCGGGGTAAGCAAACGCACCGGTGCAAATATTCTAGAGGTGGTGCAAGCCGTGAAGGCACAGACTGTGGAACGCGCGCAGCTCAAGAGCTGGCCCGAAGGCCTCAGCTACCGATTCCTCGGCGACCAGAGCAAGATGATCGATGACATGGTCAGCGAACTAGAAAACGGCATCATTACCGCACTGATCCTGGTCATCGGGGTACTCCTCTTCTCGATGGGCGTACGTAATAGTCTCTTCGTCGCATTCGCAATTCCTACCTCGATGCTCCTCGGGATGATTGTCCTCGCGGTGCTTGGGTTTACCCTCAATATGATCGTCCTCTTTTCCTTGATTCTCGTCTTGGGAATGCTCGTCGACAATGCCATCGTCTTGGTCGAAAATATCTATCGCCACCTAGAATTAGGTAAATCGCTCAAAGAAGCATCCATCATCGGGACCAATGAGGTTGCCCTTGCGGTTATTGCATCCACCGCAACGACAGTCGCAGCGTTCGCTCCGCTGGTCTTCTGGACCGGCATCATGGGTCAATTTATGGGCTATATGCCCAAGACTATCATCATCGTGCTTATCGCAAGTTTGGTTGTTGCCATTGGCGCCCTGCCAGTTCTTACCTCGAAGCTCATGAAAATGGGTGGCGGTAAATCGCAACTTGATGACGACGATTTAAGTGAGGTGGTACCCACCAATGCGGTCATGACAAATTACGTCAAGCTCCTCGATTGGGCTATTTCGCATCGATGGCTGACCGCATCGATCGGTGCCGCAACGCTGATTGGAACCTTTATGCTCTACGGTGCCTTTAATGCCGGCGTCGAGTTTTTCCCCGAGACGGAGCCGAATCGCGCGACTATCTCGGTTCGGGCACCAGATGGTACCGACCTCGAGGCGACCGACCGACTGGTACGGCAAATGGAGAATATCCTGCTCGCCCAGAAAAACGTCGATGTCTATGTCGCTGAAACGGGTATCGCGGGCGGCGGCGACCCACTCGCCGGCTCGCAGGCTGCGGCGCACCAGGCACGTATTACAGTCGACTTCCTACCCGACCGAAACACGGCAAAGCCCGGCGAAACTATCCGGGTCGAGCCAACGACTGAAACCATCGAACGCATTCGGGATCTGGCCGCACAGATCCCCGGTGCCGAATACACTGTCGCAAAAGAAGAAATGGGTCCCCCAGTGGGTGCCGATATCGCGGTTGAGGTAAGCGGCGACGATTTCGACAAGGTTGGCGAAGCAGCGATGAGCCTTAGACGCGCTCTCCTGAAAGAAGTGGATGGCATTGCTGAACTCTCGGATGACTATAAGGTTGGCCGACCAGAGATGCGACTTCGCATCGACCGAGCACGCGCAAAACGCGTCGGCGCGAGTACCAATGAGGTTGCTGGTGCAATCCGAACCGCTGTGTCCGGCACCGTTGCGACGACACTCCGCGACGGCGAAGACGAATATGACATTGTTGTCGAGGTGATGCCTGAGTACCGAGACAACCTTCAATCAGTGCTTGCACTCCGTATCCCCGGCCGAGTCGATACGAGCCCAGACAGCTTCCAAGTGCCCCTCTCATCGGTTGCGTCGGCAGAGCTCGCCGGTGGAAGTGGCTCGATCCGTCATATCGACCAAGACCTTGTCGTCACCATTTCAGGCAACGTGACCGAAGGTCAGAACCCAAACGATATCCGGTCCAAGGTCCAAGCCTACCTGAACCAAGCGAAGCTTCCTGACGGCATCAACGCCCGAATCGGAGGTGCGCAAGATGAAGAAAAGGCTGCCGCGGAGTTCTTATCACGCGCCTTTGTAATCGGAGCGTTTCTCATCCTCTTGGTTCTCGTCGCGCAGTTTAACCGATTTGACGTCGCAGCAATCATCATGGTGACAGTACTTCTTTCTCTCATCGGGGTGCTCTGGGGACTCATGCTCACGGGTACGCCATTTGGGATTATGATGACAGGCCTCGGTGTGATTTCGCTGGCAGGTGTCGTCGTCAACAATGCCATCGTCCTCCTCGACTACATTGAGCAGCTCAGAGAGCGAGGCCTCGATGTAAAGCAAGCACTCATCCGCGCTGGCTATACGCGATTCCGTCCGGTCGTCCTTACCGCAATCACGACCGTGCTCGGACTTATCCCAATGGCTATCGGTGTTTCTTTCGATTTTAAAGCGTGGAAATGGATCATTGGGTCGCAAAGCGCGACTTGGTGGGGACCGATGGCGGTCGCGGTCATCTTTGGTTTATTGGTCGCAACCGTCCTCACCCTGGTGATGGTTCCAACACTCTATTCGATTTTTGACGATTTTCGAAAAGGTCCAGAGAAGGCATCTGCGCCAGATGAGGTCGAGGAAGAGAAGACCCAGGTAGCCGAGACCCCTCTACCCGCTTAAATTTAATCCATATTGATATTACGGTTGTATCGATCGGTACGGTATCCCATCTCGATACGGCGCTTATCCACCGAGTAAGCCCCCGCCCAGAGTGGGATAGTTGCGTCGTCCCAAGTTTGGTCAGACAGAAAGCGTGTACCATCCGCCAAAGTTACTTCGCACCAGATATGGTAACCACGAAAATCCCCCGATGATGTATTGGCTGCACCCGACGCTAAGCGAGAATCAATTCCCGCCCGCTGGAGAAGCAAGTGTTCGAGGATACACTGATGCCGGCATACGCCCCGCTCTATCTTCACGAGCTCACCAAGAGCAACGCGGTTCCAACCTGAGGCATTGTCGATATACTCGTGGTATTTTGCAGACGCTTCATCGGGGTTACTATCTTTGCTGCGAGGATAAATCATGGCATTCGCTGTGTACTCCATAATGTCCTTGATGCACGCCTTTTGTCGCTTCGCCAGCTCAGCAGCGGAGAAATTCGCCAGGCTTCCATCGGTCGGCAAATGCCGCTCAATAATAGGCTGCGCTTTATCTAGGAAGCTTTTAAGCTCCGCATCATTCTGAACACGGATATCGACATCGCTGAAGTAGTCATAACGCTCTCTGAACCAATGAGGATTGTTGGCTTTTCGAATCGTCGAAAGTGGTACGGTCTCTGTCTTGAGGTCGCCATCTGGTCCGGTGAACTCGACGGTATAGTCTCCACGTGCAGTAAAACCAGTGATGGTAGCCTCAAGAACCTTACTCCGGGTCTCGAAGGTCTCACCCTCTTCTTGTGCTTCTTTTGCCGCGCTGTCGTAATAGATATGGTCAATTTTATCACCGATACCATAGGAAATCTGCAGAGCTGCCCTTGAGAAGTTCAACTTATCGGGGGTCTGAATGTCCAGCTGCCCCTCGCTACCTACAGAAGCAGTGAAGACCGGCTTGTAATAAGGCCGATATTTTTCAAGGGCACCGTCAGAACCCTGCGCGAAGCGGTCCACGAGTTCTCCGTCCTTTTTTACGACATAGACGAACTGCTCGTGGTCACCATCCTTACCGGTGAAATCAACGACAATCTCTGAGCCTGGGAATTTT
>JAYYQC010000398.1:0-10276 GCA_036128675.1 Myxococcota bacterium
AAGGCCTGCTCTACGGTCGCATCTTGCCAGCCGGTGATGTGGACTTCTTCAGGTTATTCGCGACGGAAAACGACTCGGGGCTCTGTGGCCCCGGTATTGATGATAAAGCCGTCGTCGCTCAACTTCAGCTGACGGCTCCCCCTGCATCGGAGTTTTCAAATATCTGGTTCCAAGTCTGTGCCTGCTGGTCGGATCCATCGGCGACTGAGAGTTGTCGTCCGCAGACAGGAGATGTTGCTACCTGGGAGGACGAGCACTGTCAGATCGCTTATTCCGATGGCCTGCCAACCGACCTTTATGTAGCTCTACCGGGCGTCTGTGCATCCACGGTCTCCGGCTATCTGGATGTTTGGATTAGTCCTTATACAGAGAGCCTCGACTTTAGCTGTGATGATTGGATGTTGCTCTGGTCGATTTCCGAGCGGGCTTGGCCGTAACTGCGAGCTAGTTTGACCCTTTGAGCTTCGCCATGAAACCAGATGCTTTCTTGACGATCGAGTGAAGCCCCTCGGCGGGCGTCATTCGAACAGAGGTTAGAACGGTGAGCATACCCTGTGCTGCTTCGGTCATGCGGAGCAGTGTTTGCATCTGTTCGATATCGTAAGCAAGCGCGCTGTCCTGTACACCGCGTTCCTTCGCGGCTGCGAGGGCTCCTTCAAGACTTACGCGTGCAGATTCGATGAGCATCCATTCGCGGCTTCTCAACACTTCAACAATAGTTGACCACACGTCGAGGCTCGCCTGGTAGGGACTATTTCGATGTGTTGTCACCGGTTTTACCAAGCCGTAATCCATAAGATCACTGACAACCGAAGACACGAGAGCCTTACTGATGCCGGCTTTTTTGGCAATGTCCGCTTGTGACAGTGGAGCACGGTGCAGAGCTATCAGAGTCCAAATACGCCCGTGTGCTGCCTTAAAACCCCACCATTCGATAAAGGCACCAGCGGACTCACATACGTTCCAAACCGCGCGGTCGAGGGGATCGTCACTGCGGGAAAGTGGCAGCGAGCCCTTGAGTTTCTGCTGAGATTTGGGAGATACCGCCACCTAAATGCTCTCCTGTGAGAATCCGATCCTTGATTCATCATTAGTCGTTCACAATCTTGTGAACAAGGTGTATGAGATAAGAAATGAACCACGTTGATCAAATGACGGTCGAGAACCTCGTCGAATGGGAGTTCGAGGCACGCGTACTGAGGGTTCTCGAAGACGCAATCCGGCAAGCAAAACGCCGGAACCAGTCGACCTTCGTTCGCGTGAATTGGCCAAGTGAGTCCTTTGACTTACTAGATGCGGTCAATCACGGGTGCGCTCTTCGTAAACGAACCTTCGCTTGGTCGGATGCCGACGACCGGCGATCCTTCGTTGCACTAGACGTGTTAGAAGAACGAGAGACTTCCGGTGCTGTACGTTTCGCTCAGGTCGGTTTGTGGAGTTCAGAGCTTCGTGAACGAGTCCTCGAAGTCGCCCTCGTAGAAGGGGGTCCACAGGCGAACCTGCCTCTGACGGTCGGCGGCTTTGCCTTTGCTGCACGCGACCGCGCTGGCTCCCGAGTGTGGAGAGACTGGCCCGATGGATTGCACTGGATGCCTCGTTGGATCGTGGAAGAGCGTGGTGGGTCTGTGAGCGTTGGTGTTGTGGTTGAGGTTTCCCCCGGCACAACACCAGATGAAATTGAGTCTTCACTTCGGCAAGAGGTCACCGCCTGCACGGAGATGACGAGGGAATGGCGTTCGCAGCGTCAGGTGCGGGTTGTTCGTGACCCAGCAGACATCACCCGTCGAACCGATGATGAGGCGCGCGCTACCTTTGTCGGTTCAGTCAATGCGGCGAAGGGGGCCATCCAAGCCAAAGAGTTTCGCAAAGTGGTGATGGCGCGAGACCTGGAAGTAGCGGCAAAAGTGGGAAGTCAATTTGACATTGGAGAGACCCTCGCCGCGCTGACCCGAAAGTTTGCCGACTGCCAAATCTTTTGTATCGGACTCGAGGATGGCAGCGTATTCTTGGGCGCAACCCCTGAGATCCTGATCCGTCGTCACGCGGAGTCGGTCGAGACCGTATCACTGGCGGGGACTGCGCCTCGCGGGGAATCCGAAGACGAGGACGCGGCCTATGCGCGTGAGTTGTTAGCGAGCACTAAAGACCGCCACGAGCAGGAAATCGTGACCGAAACTATCTTGAGTATCTTGGGGGAGTGGACCAACGAAATCGACGTCCCAGACCAACCGACTCTTCGCACGCTCTCGAATGTTCAGCATCTTGAGACCCGGATCCAAGCTCAACTCGAGCGGGAGCGGCCCATCCAAGAATTGGTCGCTGGACTCCACCCGACGCCAGCCGTCGGTGGCATGCCAAGCCGCTCAGCCCTTGCTTGGTTGGGCCAGAGCGAAGATTTAGACCGCGGTTGGTATGCTGGCCCGGTTGGGTTTTCAGACCTGAGTGGCAATGGTGTTTACGTGGTCGCGATTCGTTCAGCGCTCTTGCGAGGGGATCGGGCCTGGGCATTCGCCGGAGCGGGGATCGTTGAAGCGTCCGTAGCTGAGCTTGAGTGGGATGAAACCGATGTTAAGCTAAAGGCGGTAGTCGAGCAGTTGCAAACTTCTCGGAGCCGCCGATGAGCACTGCTGAGGCCAACGCATTGTGGGCTACCCGCATCGTGGATGCTTGCGTTGCAGCTGGCGTCGGCCACGCATTTCTGTCCCCTGGGTCTCGAAATACACCACTCCTTTTAGCCTTTCGTCAGGCTGGTGTACCATCGACGGTTGTTGTCGACGAGCGGAGTTCTGGATTCGTGGCTCTGGGGTGGATGCGCTCATCGGGCCTGGCTGCGGCTCTCGTCTCAACATCAGGCTCCGCTCCTTTCCATTACGGTCCAGCGGTCGCAGAGGCGGATGCATCGTCCTTGCCATTGCTGGTGTTAAGTGCAGACCGGCCAGAGCGTTTGCGCCACTGCGGTTCTATGCAGACGAGTCTGCAAGCGAAAATGTTACCCGAGCTCTTCCGGTCGAACGTCGATTTACCTGCGCCAGTCGATGGGTCAGAGAGCCTCGTTTCATGTGAGCATGCTCTGGCTACATTAGGTGGAGCTTACCCTGGGCCTGTTTCCATCAATGTTCAATTCGAAGAGCCGCTTTGGGACGCCTCAATTGACCGCGCGTCTGCCACCGACCATTTCGAACAGAAAGCTACTCTAATGCGTGGCGTATATGACGAGACGGACCGGCTGCCCGACCATTTCTTCGATGTTGGACGCAGGGGGGTGATTTCGGTCGGACCACCGGCGGATGGGCTCTTATCTTTTAGTGATGAGGTACGCACGGCAATCCGTTCGCTCGCAAGTCGCTTGGGATGGCCAGTGCTCGCAGAACTCCATTCCTCTCTCCGTGAGTCTGAACAATACATCTTAGAGTATCCGGACCTAACAACGAGATTACTCGGCGACTCGTTACATCAAGAACCGCCCCAGAGTGTCTTGCATTTCGGTCTCTTCCCTACGTCGAAAAACGTTCAAGGGGTCCTTCGTGCGGCACAAAACGTTGTGCATGTTGATACACGACCAGGTCTACGCCTTCCGCTCGACGGCAATCTATCGACTTATCGAGCCGCACCTCAGTCTCTCTTAGCTTGCGCGGAATTTAGCGAACAAGACAAATCAACTACCTGGACTAAGCGTTGGTTTGATACGGACCGACGTATCAGCGAGGTCTTGGAGAAACTTCCCCGCGAGACTCTCTTCGAGCCCAACGTCGCTCGGGCACTCTTTGGGAGTATGAACGATGGGGCCCTTTTAGTTGTCGCCAATAGTATGCCAATTCGACAGACCGATGTCTGGCTTGGTTACGGTACAAGAGACCGTATCACTTCAGTCGCCCGGGGTGTCTCCGGTATCGACGGTACCATCTCAGCTGCGCTCGGTAGTACCTTGGCACGTTCTGAGCCAGTTTGGGTATTCTTGGGGGACTTAGCGTTCTTACACGATGTCGGGGCCTTGGCTCTTGTGAAGGAACTCAACGCTCCACTGAATCTTGTCGTTTCGGATAACCGGGGTGGCGGAATCTTTCGACGATTGCCCATTGCGAAACATCCTGAGGCTTTCGAGTCTCATTTCATTACAGCTCAAAAGGAAGTCGACTTAGCGAGTGCTGCCAGAGGCTTTGGTGTGGCCGCACGTGATGTTGAGAGCTTCGACGAACTTAAGAGCGCTCTGGAGTGGGCCGCTAAAGAAACAAGTGCATCGGTGATCGTTGTCAAAACGAACTCCGAATTTGACGTTGCTGAAGAGAGGCGTGTCGTCTCAGCTTTGCAAGAGGCATTGCAATGAGTGCTGCAGCGAGCTTAACGAATCAACGGCCATCGGCAGTCGAGGCTTGGGTAGCTGCGGCTCGTCCAAAGACCTTACCGGCCACCTTGGCACCGATTGTCTTAGGGTTTGCTCTCGCAATGACCGATGGTGTCTCGCAGTGGTGGGTGGCGCTGCTCGCCGCGTTGAGTGCGGGGTTGATTCAAATTGGCACAAACTTTGCCAACGATTATTTCGACTTTGTAAAGGGCGCGGATACCGAAGAACGGGTAGGACAGCCTCGTGCGACTCAGCAAGGGTGGATTACCCCCCAAACGATGGCTCGAGCCACCTTCGGGACTTTCCTCGCTGCCTTTATCACTGGGTTGACTTTGGTGTGGGTTGGAGGTTGGCCGATCTTACTATTAGGTCTTATCTCCATTGCATGCGGCGTCTGGTACACAGGCGGACGTTATGCCCTTGCCTATATCGGTTTAGGCGACCTCTTTGTCTTCATCTTTTTCGGACCAGTCGCCGTTTGCGCAACCTATTATCTGCAATCTGGTGGGGTTGCTTGGCCCATTTTCTGGTTATCGGTTCCTGTCGGCCTCCTTACGACTGCCATCATTGTTGTGAACAATCATCGAGACCGCCCCCAGGACGCAGAGGTGGGCAAGCGAACCCTAGCCGTACGCTTTGGTGACCGGTTTTCAGTTTGGGAATATGGCTTGCTCGTGTTTGGGGCGTACATTGTGGTTGGTGTGCTCGCGCTCTATCACCAGAAGCCCTATTGGATGCTTTGTTGGGTCACGCTTGGAACCGCGTGGAAATGTTTTGAAGGATTTCGTAAAAGGCGTGGCGCTGAACTGAATCCACTCCTAGGAGCCACGGCACAACTTGGTCTACGTTTCAGTATTGGGCTTTCGGTAGGAGTACTCCTATGACGGCCTTTTCTACTTTTGAATATCAGCCCAAATTGTGGAAGCTGAAACGTCCGCTGAAGACCTCGCATGGGGAAATTGCCATGCGCTCGTCGATCATGTTGCGGGTCAACGTTCCAGGCCGCGAGGATGTCGTGGGGCTTGGTGAGGCATCGCCCTTACCCGGATGGAGTAAAGAAAGTTACGAGGAAGTGTTGGAGCAAGTAGCGGAACTTCCCGAGGTACTTCCACGGTTTTCTAGTGACACCCCCGAAGCGCTGGATGCTTGGCTTGACGATCAGGGTGTCAGCTCTACGTCTCTCAGGTTTGGATTGGGTGCAGCGCTCATCGATCTCGAAGCCCAACTACGAGGCGAGAGCTGGGGAGCAGTCCTTGGGCACGGGACACATTCGGAGATCTCGGTAGCCCTTCTCTGTTCGGATATTGAGACAGCGCGCACTGAATATTCCGCTGGAGTTCGGACCTTCAAGATCAAGGCGGGCATGAACCTCGGTCTAGAGACCGAGCTCTTGAAGGCGCTCCTGGGCTTGGGTGAGGATATTCGTATTCGCATCGATGTGAACGAGGGTTGGAGCCTTGAAGAAGCGTTGAGCGCCTGGGACACCTGGCGTTTTGCCTGGCCATCGATAGACTTTCTCGAAGAACCGCTTAAGCCCGATAGCAAGAGTGGCTGGGAGGTATTGGGTCAAGCTGGAGTGCCCTTGGCCTTTGATGAATCGGTGAGGAATCGGGACGACCTCGAGGCGTTGATTCGGCGCGGACTCTCAGGCGTTGTTGTTCTCAAACCGAGTCTTATCGGTACACCAAACGAAGTCCTGTCATTGATCAAAGTGGCGACGGGAAGCCACCTTAAAGTGATGGTCTCAAATCTGATTGAAACCAGTGTGACACGCCTCTACTGCGCCTATCTTGCGAGCTTTATTTCCCCGTCATTGGCTGCCGGCCTTGGAACAGGTGGGCTCTTTCAGGAAGACTGTGGAGCACTGCCTTTGGAGCCCGGTGCAGTTATTCGTCTGCCAAAGTTTCGAACCAGCCAGGAGTGTGTGCGATGAGTTTAGCATCCTCCTTAAGCCGGCTCTTGGTATCGACCCCTGACCAACCCGCGCTACAAATTGGGTCCGAAACGTACACTTGGGCCGACCTTGGGCGTCAGGTTGCGGGCGCGCTCGATTATCTTGATGGCCTCGACCTTTCGCCTGAGCAGGTGCTTGCGTCGAAGACAGAGGACCCATTCCATCGAGTGGTTTGGATGCTCGCTGCATCCTGGGCCGGCTATTCTTGGTTTTTGAGCAGCGCCTCGAATGCGAAGGAGACCCAAAATCTGGTTGTCGTTGAAGATGACTATGGCCCGAGCGACCGGGTACTCCCGGTACCGGCAATTTGGCCCGAACAAAAGCCACACTGGCTCTTACTTTCTTCTGGAACTACTGGTGCAGCGAAACTTCTTCCTTTGACATCGTCTCAGATTGAAGCAAATGCTTGGGGGGCGAAGCAGCGACTTGCGTTGACGACATCAGACCGTTGGCTGTGTGTGTTGCCTCTTGGTCATATTGCGGGGGCGTCGATTATCGCGAGAGCCTGCTACGTCGGATTCACGGTTATACTTGAACCCCGGTTTGTTCCTGGTGAGTTTCATCGCCGCGTTACAGAAGCTGAGGTCACCGTGACCTCTTTAGTGCCCACGATGCTCGGCCGGATCGTGTCTCATTCGCCCGAACCTCCACAGACCCTTCGCGTGGTAATGCTTGGCGGGGCAGCCTTTCCAAATCATTTAAAAGAGTCGGCTGCCCATTGGCCGATCTGGTTGACGTGGGGGATGTCTGAGACAGCTTCCCAGGTTGCGACATCTCCATTAGCTGAGGCCCTAGAAGAAGGGCTTGAACCCATCAAGGGACACCGGGTCGAAGTCGAGGCCAATGGCCAGCTCCGTATTATCGGCCCCACGGCTCCTGGCGGCTCGTGGCTCAGTGCCGACCAAGGTGAGGTCAACGAGACCGGTCGGGTGCGGGTGTTAGGTCGTTCAGACGATGTCGTGAAGGTCGGAGGCAACCGGGTAAATCTAGCCCGAGTTCGTCGAGTGTTCGCCCGCGCTAAACCCGAGCTTCAATTCGAATTGTTTACGATCTCCGATGAGGTTTATGGACGCCAATTAGGCGTCGCGCTGATTGAGCCTGAGGACGGTGAAGTTGATGACTTAAGCGGCGTAGCGTCTACACTCGACGTTTGGGAACGTCCCCATTGGGTATTGCCGCTCAAGACTTTCCCGTTGACGCCTCGTTTTAAAATCGACCGGGATCGCCTTGCAGAGTTGTGCTTAGAGGCTCGACAAGAGCGCTTAAGCAATAAGGAACGATTGGTCCTTCTGCCAACCCCAAGTCTCAATACGACCGATTCCGAGAGTGATTCGTTTGTTTATACTGATAGTGAAGGGAGAGTAACGTTATGACGACGTCTACCGCGCCTGCCCAGCCTAAGTCTTACTTTGAGAGCGACGCTGAGGTCCTCCGCCCCATGATTTCATCAGCTGACCGCGTCGGCTTGGCGGAATTGGGACAGAAGCTCGTAGATATACGGGCATTCATGGAAGATGATCTTACCACGCTCGAGAGAGACATCGGCGAGACTTGGACCGAATTGAAGACTCGGTCCGACCGAGCTGCTCGTCATATTCTCAGTCTCCCAGGTAAACGTATTCGACCGCTGTGCGTTCTGCTGTCGGCGCGTATGAATGGGCTTACCATGAATCAGGCGATTCGGTCGGTTTCCTTGGCGTGCGAACTGGTTCATGCGGCCACCCTTTTACACGACGATGTCTTGGACCAGGGAACTGAACGCCGCGGCCTGACGACTGCACGGCTTCTCTTTGGGAACTCGGCCAGCGTTCTCGGTGGTGACCATCTCTTGGTGAATGCACTTCGAAGGGTCAACCTCAGTACGAACGCTGAAATCACCCAAACCTTACTCGACTGCATTGCCGTCATGGTTGAGGCCGAGGCGATTCAGTTGGACCGGCGTGGTGTTTTTGAACCGTCACGCGAGGTTTATCATGAGGTCATCTACGGAAAGACAGCCTCCATCTTTGAGTGGGGCATGGCTTCTGGAGCAGTGTTGGCCGACGCACCGAGTGACATATCCGATGCGATGGGAACCGTAGGCCGAAAAATTGGTATGGCCTTTCAGGTGGTCGACGATATCTTGGATCTCACCGCCGATGCAGCGACCCTTGGTAAGAACGAGTGGGCAGATTTAAAAGAAGGTAAGCTTACGTGGCCTCTGATTGTCGCCTGTGAGCGAGACCCTGGACTCATCGAACTCTTTCGAGCTGTCGTGGAAGGTGCTTCTGAGCCGAATCAAGCATTAAGAAAGCGGGTTCTAGCCACCGGTTGTGTGGAAGACGCGCGGCTCTATGCGAGACGTCTCGGGGACGAAGCCAAAGCTGCGCTCGCAAAATGCCCCAATGGTCAGGCGAAAGACGCTCTTGATGCCGTGATTGAAACGGTTGTTCGGAGAGGAAGTTAAGTCGATATGCAGACCGTCGTGGAGTTGAGTACATCCGAGTATTTAGAGCCTGTAAAGCGCGCTCTTATCGCCCGTGGTTGTTGGGTGGAGGTGTACTACGATTCTGAGAACGAGATTCCTTCACTCCTCATCAAAGCAGGCTCGGCCCCCCTAGAAGACTCTGAACTCCTGAGCATTGAGGGAATTCGGTCATTTAAGCGTGCGCGTACCGTATGCAAGAAGGTCGAGGCTCAAGCTGGAATGCTGGCTTTCGGTTCTGGCTTACCCATTATTGCAGGTCCTTGCGCAGTGGAGTCCCTCGAGCGTCTCGATGAAATAGCCGGACGTCTGAAGAGTCTTGGAATCGAATGGATAAGAGGTGGCGCGTACAAACCCCGTACCTCACCGTACTCCTTCCAGGGACATGGTCCAGCGGGGCTCAAGTGGCTTGAAGAGGTTGCACGGCGTCATCAGTTGTCGGTGGTTACTGAAGTGATGTCTGAGTTTGACGTTGAGGCGGTCAGTCGGTCTGCGACTTGGTTACAGATTGGGGCGCGCAACATGCAAAACTTCAGTCTTCTCAAGCGGGTCGGCGATATTGGTCGCCCAGTGCTACTCAAGCGTGGCCCTTCAGCAACGCTTGATGAGTGGATGGCATCCGGCGAGTATCTTCTCGCCTCGGGAGCCGAACGGGTCATTTTCTGTGAGCGCGGCGTACGTGGGCTATCGGGCCCAACGCGAAATACGTTGGACCTGGCAACAGCTGTTCACGTCAAGACCACGCTGGGCCAGCCAGTCATTGTTGACCCATCGCATGCCACCGGTCGTCGTGACTTGGTCGTGCCGCTGTCGAAGGCTGCGATTGCGGCGGGCGTCGATGGTGTGATGGTCGAAGTGCATCCCGATGCAGGGGACGCGCTGAGTGATGGGGCCCAAGCCCTTGATTTCGAGGGACTTGCCGCTCTCGTTGCTTGGCTTGAATCCGGCACCGTAAAGTAAGAAGCCTGCCGTCTGTCTTAAGTGTTGCTTCTTAGTCCAACCTGGTTAGAGTGACCCCATGGTAACGTTCTGGAAGTTTCAGGGTGCTGAAAACGACTTTATCGTCGTCGACCGAAAGGGAGTCGACCTCCTATCCGAGGCCGTTGTATCTGAGTTGTGCCATCGACATCGGGGTGTTGGTGCCGACGGTGTATTATCGGTTAGGCCCGGGAGCTTGCGACCGGTAGAGATGGTCGTCCAAAACTCGGACGGCTCATTGGCCGGAATGTGTGGTAATGGCCTTCGGTGTGTTCTGGATGCTATTTGGCGAGGACACTTTTCGTGGGTAGACTTTGACCCCGATGCTGCACTTGAAATTCAAGTAGGCGAACGCATCTTTGTCGGCCGCGCGACTGGCGATGGACGTTTTGATGTTGAAATGGGGAAACCTACATTTGCCCATCCGCATTTGCCTGAGAATCCGCCCGAGACACCCTATCCGTTGGCGGCAGAAGATGGCCGAACTTTTCAGGGATGGCTCGCTCATTATGGAAATCCGCACTTTGTCACGTTTGTA
>JAYYQC010000399.1:0-10000 GCA_036128675.1 Myxococcota bacterium
CGCACTTCGCACTGACGACTTAAGAAAACCCCTAGATTAACCAGGCTATGTATCCATGAAAAAGACAAAACTCTCACAATCAGCCTTATTGCTCCTAGCATGTATAAGCGTCGCCTGTTCAGCTGGCGATGAAGATGGAACCGTCAGCTTCTTTGAACCAAAACTACCTTTACCAAGCTCTGATGTGATGCTCAGTGAGGTTGCGCTTATAGACTCCGACCAAGCCTGTGGCGTAACAAGGGACAACCAACTCCTATGTACGGATTACCGCTATGGCGGCACAGATCCGACGAAGTTAACAGACTTCATGTGGACCCCGACCAAGCTGTGCGAAGCTGCACCAGAAGCTTGCCTCTTGGAGCAAGACTCTCTTGATGCATATCCTTGGCGTCTCGTACGCTTTGGTTTTGCCATGTGTGCGTATCAAGACGGTTTACCGGGACTCGTCTGCTGGGGTGATCCACAAGATATAACCGCAGCATCCCTTATTGCAGAATTCGGTTCAGTCGAGATGAAATGTGCTCAGGTAAGCTCGGCCCAAGAGGTCTGCTCTTATAAGGTCAATCAAGAGTTCATCGTCGATGAAATTACCAAGTTCGCATGGTACGCCCAAGACGGAACTCGGTTACCCGGAAGTCCCAATCGCTTTGATGAGGTCCCGAGCGAGGCAATCGAGCCAATCCGGGATGCACATCATGGATGTGTCCTAGATAAAAACCATCGACTCCACTGCCTAGGGGACCCTCTCACAGGAAATGAGCATGAATACCTGACTCTTTTTGGCACAACGAAACTCTCGATGTTTGTCCCCGATCCAGCCAGGCACGAGCGATTGTGTGGTCTGCGATTGGATAATCAACGGATTGATTGTCGGTGCCCAAGTCGGTTGGGTTCGGGTTGTAGCGCGCAAATTTATTCTGATGTGTTTGTAGAGCTTAAAGCTCTCGATCATGTTTGTGGGATTACAGCTATCGGAGAGCTGATCTGCTATGGAGCACAAGACGTTTCGTCAGACCCCTTCGGGTACGGCGAACGTCAAAATGAGCAAGGCGAGCTGCTTCGTGCGCTGGTTCGATGCGACGGCGAAAAATGCGTCGCGGCTGAGACCTATGCTACGCTCGACTTGTCGGGGCGCTTTTCAGATGCCTTCATCGCCGAAGGCTGCGCGATTAGAAGCGATGGCCGACCTCATTGTTTTGGGCTTTACTCGACGCACCGGTCGTGCGGCGAATACGACGCGACGCAAGCTGACCTGGAGAACGCCTGCTTTGAAAGGATATTTTGAGAAGCGTCCTTCATGAAATGAGTCCTTGTACCAATCTGACCAGGTAAGATCGAGAAGCATGTTTGAGACGCAGCTCTCAAAATCGATACCGGCACGGCCGAGGGCCTCTTCGTTGTAGGGATCGAGCCCAAGGTATTTGACAGCGGCCTGTCCTTGAATCTGTTTAGATGAGCGGGCCGGCCGGAGCGATGGCGGCTGGTTGTGTTAGAGGATGCAATTAAGTTCCGCAGAAGGTCTTGAAATTACAGGCGACCTCTTCAGAGGGGAGGCTCTGGTAAGGTGCTAGCTCGGGGCGCTCCTCGTAGGGGTTTTGCACTGCTTCGAGGAGTCGGTTGAAAGGCTCAAGATCGCCTGACTGAACCGCGGCCTCCAGTGCTTCCTCAACCCGGTGGTTGCGCGGGATCACGGCTGGGTTGGCGCGTCTCATCCGTTCGCGTGTCTCGGGCGATAGTTCTCCACCACTTGTACGGCCGCAGCGCTTATCCCAGCGCGTCTTCCAGTCGTCCCAACCTGCGATTTCTTTATCAAGCGCGGTCGGAAGCGGGGCGGCGCCCGAGAGTGCGCGAAATGTATTGGTGTAGTCGACCTTGGCCTCTTCCATGAGCCCTAAGAGGTCCATCGCGAGCTTGAGGTCTTCGTCCTCTCGGCCAGGAAGCCCGAGCTTGGCGCGCATCATGTCGGCCCAGGCGTCGTTCATCCAGGTGCGGAACTGCTCGAGTCGCTCCTCGGCAATCTTGATGGCCTTTTCTTGGTCAGCGTCGATTAGAGGCAAGAGCGCTTCGGCAAAGCGGGCCAGGTTCCAGCGTGCAATCCACGGTTGATTGCCAAACGCGTAGCGTCCACCGTGGTCGATTGAGCTAAACACGGTATCGGCCGCGTAGCGGTCGACAAATGCGCAGGGGCCGTAATCGATGGTCTCGCCCGAGATGGTCACGTTGTCAGTATTCATCACGCCATGGACAAAACCAACGCGGAGCCACCCCGCGATAAGTGCCGCTTGCCGTTTGGCGACGGCGTCCCATAATGCGAGAGCCGGACATTCAGTCTCCAGCAGCTCTGGGTCGTGACGCTTCAGTGCGTAGATAACCAGTTTTTCGAGATCCTCGGGCTGGTTGGCGGCGGCTGCAAACTCGAAGGTTCCGATGCGTAGATGGCTGCTCGCGACCCGCGTAAGCACCGAACCCGGCAGAAAGGTCTCGCGCCGGACTTGTTTGCCGGTGGTCAGGACCGCCAAGCTACGACTGGTCGGAATGCCCAGCGCTGCCATCGCTTCACTGATGATATACTCGCGCAGCATTGGGCCGAGGCTGGCCAGACCATCCCCGCCACGAGAGAAGGGAGTGCGTCCCGAGCCTTTGAGCTGAACGTCGACCCGCTGACCGGACGGCGTAAGGTGCTCACCCAAGACATGGGCCCGCCCATCACCCAGGATGGAGAAGCCACCAAACTGGTGGCCGGCATACGCTTGCGCAAAGGGGACTGACCCCTCGGCCAAGGTGTGTCCGGTGAGGAGTTGCGCCTGTTGCTCGGCGGAGAGAGTTTCCAACGTGAGGCCTAGCTCTTTGGCCAGCGCATCGTTGAGGAGCGTGACCTTGGGACTAGGGACCTGGCTAGGCTTTGCGAAGCGATGAAGCGCTTGGGGTAAATCCGTATAGGTCGTCTCGAATTGAAACCCACTGCCTTGGATTGTGGCTCGGTTCTCTGCTTGTCCCTCGGGACTTTGTCCGCTCACGCTCAACCTCCTACCGGGTGGCCCCTGAGGCCGACCGCTCACCCATAATAGGCAGCTTTGGATGATGCGCAACTCGGGTCTTGTACCTCGACGGGCTTGCCCAAGGGGATGCGTTTGCGGGACCTTCGTTACACAGCCTGCCAGCGCTCACAGAATTTTATTCGATAAGGCTTGCCAACCGGTTTGCGAAGCCTATATTGGTGACCAAATGAGTCATGTATCTACCAGTCTCGATGCCCGCCACCGCAGCCCGTGCTGTCGGTGCTATGGCGTCTCTCGGGCCGGCTGACGACGACTTCACTGTCAATCGAGAGCCGCCTCATCCTCCCGCGGCTCTTAAACGTATGAGTCAGCCGAGAGTGGCAAGGAGTTAAACAATGTCAAAGCTACCAACCGTTCATATTCTTTACGAAAACCCCGCCTGGCTGCCTCCTTTGGTTGAGGGGCTTGAGCGCGAAGGCTTCACCGATATTCGCATGGTCGAGCTCGTCGATGGGCTTGTCGACCCGCTCCAGGCACCGGCCGAAGGTATCTGGATCAACCGGATCAGTCCCTCGTCCCATACGCGCGGCAACGCGGCCACCATCGAGCTTGGGCGTGAAGTCCTCTACTGGCTCGAGGCGCATGGTCGACGGGTCATCAACGGACTGGCAGCTTTTGAGCTTGAGGTCAGTAAGCTCCGCCAAGACCTCGTCTTGAACCGCTGGGGCATTCGCACGCCGCGCACCGTCCTCGCGCTTGGAAAGCCAGCTATCCTTAAAGCAGCCGCGACCTTCGATGGCCCATTCATCACCAAGCATAACCAAGGCGGGAAGGGGCTTGGGATCCGCTTATTCGACAGCGCCGACCAACTTGAAGCCTGGCTCGATGATCCAAGCTTCGACGCCGGGCCGGGCGGCAAGGTGATCCTTCAGCAGTATATCAAGTCGCCGGAGCCCTTCATTACGCGGGTTGAGGTGGTCGGAAAGCAGTTCGTCTTGGCGATGCGCTCGAGTACCAGCGACGGCTTTGAGCTCTGCCCATCCGACGCGTGCCAGCTTGGCGGGCAATCAAACCCCGACGTGTGTCCAGCCGAAGGACCAGCCAGCAAGTTCAGCACCTCGCCGCTCACCGCCGATGATCCACTTGTCGCCCAATATATCGCCATGTGTGAAGGCGAGGGCCTCGACTTGGCCGGCATTGAGTTCGTCGAAGATGCAGATGGTAATCGCTACACCTACGATATCAATGGCACCACCAATTACAGTGGTGTCTTCGCGGAGCAGGTCGGCATCGAGGGGATGTGGGAGGTCGCGAAATATATCCGCGGCTTGGTCGCAAGCGACTCGGACGTCATCGAACTCACACCTAAGCCTGTGCAAAACGAGACGCACGCGGTCAGCGCCTAGGTAAATTCTCGACGACCCAAGGATGATTGTGGTGGTCGACGCAATCACCGCTTGGCGCGTGGACTGGGTCTAGCTGTGCACCGATCAATCCCAGCGTTCGAAAGTCGCGGTTGCTCACAACATGAATACCGTGCTCGAGCAGAAGCGCGGTGGCGACACCGACGCCACGCTGGTATTGAACTGGCTCTTCAAACCGACAACCAACCGAGATGACCTGGGACCCACAGGCTGCACTGCGGTCGGTAAGCACCGCAAAATCGACGTTCTCGCGCTGCGCGAGTGCGAGCATTGCGTGGGCACCTCTGAGCATCCCAGCTGTCAGGTCGACTTGGTTCTCGTCTAAGATCTGTGCGTGGCCTTTTAAGACTGCGACACCATCGCCACCGTGGAGGTCGGGCATGGTTCTGGGGGTACCGAGTCCGTCATCCTCTGGGCAAAATGCGAAACAAGTTACCCGTTCGTCGTCAAACCATTCGGGCTGTGTATCGCGCATGCCATAGTCGGTACCGTCTACGCCACAGGGAAGGCCATGCAGACATCCGCTCACCAGGACCCGCCAAGGCCGCTCGACGGTTGGAGTCCGCAGCGTCTCGATCTTGTC
The DNA here is from genome assembly GCA_036128675.1 of Myxococcota bacterium. Lineage (GTDB taxonomy): Bacteria > Myxococcota > XYA12-FULL-58-9 > XYA12-FULL-58-9 > JABJBS01 > JAYYQC01. Next base: position 5,007 of record JAYYQC010000399.1, read on the forward strand.
GGGGTGATGGGCCAGTTTCGCCAAAACGTGTCTCTCCAACTCACGGGTCTTACTTCTCTTCTACTAGAGCAGTGCTGATTGGGCAAAGCGCGTCGAGCTGGTAGAGGCTTGCTATGATGGGCGTCATCGCGAACTCATTGAACCTCCGGTCCTAGATAATTAGACCAATCTTATCAGGCGTTTAGAAAAATACGCCTAAATCCCGACATTGTGGCCCTGCAGTAGACATCTCCTGACATGCACTCCTATAGTCTGAGGTGAGGCATGGGGGTGTCTCATCAGGTGCGCATCGATGATTGGGGGATATCATGAGAGCGTTGTCTTATGGGCCGACGGGCCTTGTGTTCGCGATGGTGCTGATTGGCTGCGGGGAGCCAACTTCTGGGACGGTGTTCACGCCGACTGAGCCCGAGGCCGTTGTCGAACCAGAGATTGAAGAGCCAGTCGAAGAGGTCGCAGAAGAAGACATTGTCGAAGACGTCGTTGAGCCAGAGCCTGAACCCGAGGCGCAGCCGCCGATGGTCTGGACCGCGCCCGTCAGTGAGGATCTCCGCTGCGGTAACCTTGAGATCCCTTTTACCTTTGATGGTCTTTCCACCGAGTATTCTCTCAGCAACGCGTTCTGGTCGATGTGGTTTGCGAAGCGGTCGTTTACGGGTGATACCGAAGAGACCGAGGCTGAGCTCCGCGCGCTTGGTTTTACCGATTATCGCTATATCCATAATGAGATTGCCCAGCTTCAGGTCTTGATCGTCGCCAATGACGAGACGATGTTTATTGCGTATCAGGGATCCAAAGAGGTGATGGACTGGATTGCGAACTTCTACTTTCTTCAGCGCGATGGCGAAGAGGGCGTCAGTGGCCGAGTTCATCAGGGCTTTGCCTTGGCGCTCGACTCGGAGTGGAGCGAGATTCTCACGACAGTCCAGAGCTTTTCGCGCGCAGGTCAGACGATCTGGACCAGCGGGCACAGTATGGGGGCCGCACTGGCGACCATCACCGCAGCGCGGCTTGTTCAGGAAGGTTTCAACGTAGGCCCACTCTATACGCATGCGTCGCCGAGAGTAGGGAATACGACGTTTGCTCAAGAGCTCTACAGTGGCCTTGGTGGCAACCATTACCGCATGGCGCATGGCTTGGACCTGATTCCGCACCTGCCGCCGGCGGGTGAATCGGCCGAGGTTGCGGCCAACTTTATCCCACTCGGGATTACTGGTTTTGGTGAGCCATACCTTCGCGATCTGGGCTATACCCACGCGGGAAGCCTCTACCGGATGGAGCTGGACGATACGGTGACGCATTTTCCTGGCCTTCAAGAAGACGAAGACCATTATTATTGGAGCCAAGTTGGCTTTGGTACCATTTTGGAACTTCTGATTAGCCAAGAGCAAGAAGCCCTTCATCACGAAGATGCGTATCTTTGTAAGCTCCGAACGCTCTGGTTGGCCTCGCGCGATTCACCCTAATCATAGCTTGAGCTAGGTGGTTAACGCTTTAGCGGGGCTTTGCGATCTCCAGGTCGGCCTCGTGGGCTGGGACCGCGGTCGGCGACGTCACATAACGCAGGACATCTTCATAGTGTACCTTACCGGCGTCGTAGAGATTCTTGAGCGCCCGGTCCATGGTAATCATGCCATCGCGCCGTGAGTTTTCCATGATGCTTGCTGCTTGGTGCGCTTTATTTTCCCGAATAATGTTTCGTATTGCGGGGGTCCCAATCATAATCTCAAAAGCGGCCAGGCGCCCGGGCTCGTCCTTCGCGGGTAAGAGGCGCTGAGAGACGACCCCTAGGAGGGCTTGAGCGAGCTGGGTGCGGGCCTGGTTTTGTTGCTGCGGCGGGAAGACATCCACGATGCGCTCAATCGCCTGAATGGCGCTGTTGGTATGAAGGGTGGCCAAGACCAAGTGGCCGGTCTCGGCGGCGGTGAGCGCAGCATGGATAGACTCAAGATCCCGCATCTCGCCAACCAGGATGACATCGGGGTCCTGCCTGAGTACATATTTCAATGCAGCGGCAAAAGACTGCGTATCGGAGTGGACCTCACGTTGGTCGATGGTCGCTTTAACGCTCTCGTGGGTATACTCGATGGGATCTTCAACTGTCATAATGCGACAGTTACGGTGGTGGTTGATCTGGTCGAGTAGACAGGCCAGTGTCGTGCTCTTCCCGGAGCCGGTTGGGCCAACCACCAGGAGAAGCCCTTGGGGCTTTTGACCCAGGTCGAGGACCGCGCCCGGTAGGCCCAGTGCGTTGGCATCGGGTACCTTGGTTGCAATCGCACGAAGAGAGGCGGCCATTCGCCCCTTTTGGTAATAGGCATTGATGCGAAAGCGCTGGTCCCCGGTGATCGCGAGGGCAAAGTCAATCTCGCGCTCGAGCTCGTAGATGCTTCGCTGAGGCGTTGAGAGAACTGAGAAAAGCAGGGTTCGCATGTCGGCTTCAGAGAGTGGAATGTCAGAGAGCGGCTTGAGGGTGCCTGCGATCCGTACAATCGGGGGACGGCCTTCGGTGATATGCAGATCGGACGCACCCAGCTGCCGGACCTCCTCCAGCAGTGTTTTCATGTCGAGCGTCGCTTCGCGGATATTTTGATCTGACGCGGTGAAGCTTGCTGCGCCGGTGCTCATGCCGCGGGCCTCCAAGGCGAACTCCTCAGGGTGGGTGGCATAGGCCATCGCAGTCTCGTGACTGATGAGGTTCTGGTGGTAAAGCCCGATCAACGCGCGCGTATAGCTGATAAGGTCGGCAGTCCGTGCGTGTCGCATCACGTCGTAGAGCTCGTCGATGCGCTCCTCATGGATGAGCTTACGCGTTGACGGTGAGAGGGTAAGCACCTCGGCGGCGAGCACGCGTCCTTTGCCATCGCTTCGGGGTAGGAGTCGCTGCGAGACAATGCCGACCAATGAGAGTGAGAGGTCCAAGGCTGCTTGGCTCCGTGCATGCTCTGGGAAATAGCCTAGGAGTCGCTGTATTGTCTGGACGCTGTTGACGGTATGGACCGTAGCCAAGACCAGATGCCCGGTGAGCGCAGCGGAGAGTGCAACCTTCATGGTCTCAATATCGCGGATCTCGCCGATGACGATCACATCCGGACTCTGTCGAACAACCTCCCGGAGGGCTTCGTAATAATCGGTCGTATCGCTGCCTAGCTCGCGTTGCGTTATGCGACTCTTGATATCTTTATGGACAAACTCGATCGGGTCCTCGATTGTAACCACATGGGCAGCCCGTTCTTGATTGATGCGATGCACCGCAGCGGCCAAGGTGGTTGACTTACCCGAACCAGTGGCACCGGTTACCAGAATAAGACCACGATGGTGCTGCACGAATTGATTGAGTGCACTCGGCAGCATCAGGTTATCGGCTGCGAATGCTCCGCTGGGGACTGCGCGCGCTACGATGCCAATTTTTCCCATTTGACGGTGGAGATTGAGTCGGTAGCGCTGTCCATTGGTTAAGGAGAGTCCGAGGTCGAGGTCGCCGCGCCGTTGGAACTCCGCTCGATGGCGCTCGGTCATTGCTACCTTCAGGAGCTCCTCGATATCCCCGGCAGTAGTGGGGACATGGTTGAGTGGCTGGACTTTACCATGTAGCCGAATTGCCGGAACTTTATCCTGGGTAATAAAGAGGTCCGACGCCTGAAAGCGCTCCATCGCTTCTAAGAGGTTCACAATGGGTACATGTTGAGGTCCGGCCATGGGGGGAGCATACACCCGCGACGGGCCTGCGCAAACACGCTACACCGACTTGGATAGCATCGGTGGTCTTTCCTTCGCTCCTTCCTTGGACTACCGTGCACCTTGATACCGGGCGTCGCTGTCCGGGCTAGGAGGTATCAATGTCTCGCCAGCTCTGTATGGCTCTCACTTTCGGGATGGTTTGTTGCGTTGCGTGCTCTCCGAACGAGGATGACGCGGTTGCCGAATCTTCAGACTTAAGCGATGGTTCTGACGCAACCGATGTAACCGATTCAAGCGACCCCACCGAAGTTCCAGATACATCCGATGCGTCTTCTGCGCCGGGTGGGGACGATCCCAGCGACGGTTCCGTGACGGAAGAGGATCGGTGCACTCAGATCCAGACCTCAATCACGGCGGCAGGACTCGGTGATCGGGTCACCGTTCGATGCGATGCTTCTTACGCCTATATCGCCGGTGATACCTATCCAGCGCACGACGTGATGAATGGCATTGTCGGTACGAATGAGCAAATCCCCGTCCCAGCGCCCAGCTATGAGGCACCCATCCCATTGGTGCCAGCCCGTGCGGCACAGGTAACGACCCGCGATTCCGCATTGGCAGTTGCAGACAATGGTGTACCCATTTACGACTACACAGCGGGTGGTGAGATTACGATGGATGCTGATGGGAACGCGGAATACGATTCGCGACTTGATACAGTTCTGATTGGTCAGCTTGATAATTGCGGTGGTCATTCGGGTCGAGGCGACGATTATCATTACCATAAGGAGCCGAACTGTATGCTGGAGGGGATGGCAAACCGTGAAGCGAACCCAATTATTGGCTGGGCTTTCGACGGTTATCCTCTCTACGGCAAGACCAACCCAGATGGCAGCGCAATTGCGGAGGGAACACTTGAGCCCTGTCACGGGCAACCCGACGATGTCTATGGCTACCGCTACCATACTTCGAACACCCAACCCTATATCATCAAGTGTCTGCGTGGCGTTGTAGATGTCGACCGTCTCCCAAGGGTGAGCGCTTTTCGTGATGGTGGCACCCCGATTGAGGTGGATGGACTTACCTACACAACGACCGCGAATGCCGATGGGACGGCGACCCGTCGCTTGAGCTATACCTACCGTGCTTCGGATTACTATATCGAATATCAGACGCGCCTCGACTCCCAGTATTGCTTCGATATCGAGGCGGAGATGTGTAACTCAGATCGCGGTGAGTGTGCCGGACTCAGCCAAAATAGCTGTAAATGCCGAAGCCTACCAAGTGGAGAGAGTGCACCAGCTGGCTGCAAT
>JAYYQC010000400.1:0-10000 GCA_036128675.1 Myxococcota bacterium
GCGCCGGGTGGCGGACCAGCGGGACCTTAAAGATGGCACGTGTTATCTTTTGGGGTTTGGTCATCGTTACGACATTGGCCGCGGAGTTTGCACTTGGCCATCCAAGTCAAGACACCACCGCTCGGATCTCGCTACGCGACCAGGCGGTTGAAGTTCATATCAAGGTGAGGGTCCTCGATTGGCTCGCGGTTCTAAGCGCACAAGAAAAAGGCAAAAGCCCAGGGTTTACAGACGAGGCTATTCCCAATCTTCTCAAAGTGGCACGGGCTGAACTTCTAGGGAAAACGTCGCTTTTGGTTGGAAAAAAGCGTCCCAGAATTAAGGTGACCCATTTCCCGTCGACACGCGATGTTCAGGCACTCCTCCGATATTTTACGTGGACCACTGAGCGTGCTGCCCATCTGCCGCATGATTTTGGGTGGATAGACCTGACACTTGCCAGTCAAGAACGTGTGGACCGAGGGGAAAAGATCAGCTTGAAGCTTCCACGTTCGCTTGGACCTGCACATGTCACGTTGGTTCAGCCAGTACAGATTCATGTTGCTGCAGGCGGTGAGGCCCAATTTTCGATGCAGGTGAGGGGCGGTCGTTGACCACATCGGCAGTCCGAATTGGTGCCGACGCGAACTGATTAGTCTTCCGCGTAATACGCTGCCCAGCCGAGCTCCCAGACCTTGCGGAGCATGAGATAGTCGAAGTCTTGAATCGCCAGGTCTGAGGCCATGATCGCCGGTGGACGCTCATACGCGTCCAAGGTGTAGGGATAGAGATAAACATCTGGGAGTCCAGCAACATGCCCGAGCTCATGGTCGGTCACTCTTGGATACTCACTGACGAGCTCATCGAGGAAAAGGTCCCAATCGAGCCGCGTGCCCCAGTCGCCGCCATGACCAGCCGCGCCAAACCCAAAATCGGAATACCAAATATTGAAGTCGAAGTGGGTCAGGCTTGGATGCTCGCAATCCTCGTAAAGGGGATTGTCTTGGTCACGAGAGACAAAGCGAAAACACGCATCGGGACAGTTGGCCCCGTCGTTGACGTAGACGGGTACATCCGGTGTGTCGACGAAGTTCGTCTGTGGTGTCGCCCCAATGCCAAAGAGCCGAACGGGTACCCGGGTGTTGTGAATCCAGTTGGGCTCGCCGATCAGACCCTGTTGCCAGAGCCAGACGCGGTCTTCGATTTTCAGTCGGATTGATTCGATGAGCTCATCGGTGATGTCCTGAGGGTTTTGGAAGTCCAGCTTGATACAGATCCCAAGCTCGCCTTGCTCGTGGATAAAGTGGGGGAGCCATTTTAGGCTGGCGACGAAGTCTTGGTCTCGGTCGAGCCAGAAGTCCATATAGGCAAGCTCATCGTCGGTGGCCACGATTTCCAGGGCTTCGCCTTCATCGGTGGTGTCATCGGTGGTGTCATCGGTCGTGTCATCGGTGGTATCATCGGTGGTGTCATCGGTGGTGTCATCGGTGGTGTCATCGGCCGTGTCATCAGTCGTGTCATCAGTCGTGTCATCAGTCGTGTCATCAGTCGTGTCATCTTGCGATTGAGTCGCGTCATTGGTGCTCTCATCACCGATGAGCCCGCAGCCGCTCAGCGCCACGAGGAACAACGATGCAAAGAGATAAGTGAGAATTGTGTGCATGGGCCCGCCTTTCTAGCTCGCTCCCGGACGATTGCACCGAAGAAGTTATGCTGTAAACCGTAGGTTTCACGGTTAAGTGTATCCCTGATGCTCGAAAATGACGGAGCGCGCAGTGGCCGCCCCTCAAGCCCGCTCCGTCAGCATTATCGACTCAGCGATTGGTCGCAGGACAGGGGATGCCTGGCTCTGGGGCGGTGCGATAGATGCCGTAGCCCCCGAGGTTGGCTGAGTCCGTAAAGACCGCAAATCCACAATCTCGGGTTGCGACGAGGTATTCGGCTGCATCGTCAATGTCGCCTGTACTGTAGGTTCGCGCCCACAATACATCGCCGCCGCTGCTCAGTCGCGCGACATAGGCGCGCCAGACGTTGAAGGGGTCTTCTTCGTTGACATAGGGCGGCTCAATCCCGGTGCCACAGGCCAAGGCGTAACCGCCCCAAGGCAGCGCTCGAACGCCATAACATTCGTCGAAGATGACGCTTGGGTTGGGCCCATTGTTGGGATTACCGAACGTCTTCAGCCACATCATCGCTTTGGTACTGCGGTTGACTTTAATCGCGGTGCCTTCCCAACCCCCTGGACCATCACTGCCATCAGGGTTCAGTGGCACGGTGTGGCCGCCCAAGATGTAATTGCCATCCAGGTCGATATCCATGTCGTAGACGTCGCCGGCACCATACGCGCGCCACTCACCACTGGGGGCGCTATTTCCGGAGCCAATGCCATCGGTGAAATACATCCCGAAATTCACAAACTCGGAACCCTCTGGCGCGATATTTCCAACTGCCGCATAGCTTTGGCCGTCTTTTGCCTTCACGACTTTTCGCAATTCGAAAAATTCAGGGACATCTCGTTCCCACAAGATGTCGAAAGTACTCGATAGCTTCATGATAAACCCGGTGGCGCTGGTCACCACAAAGGTTTCATCGTCATAGGCACCACCTTTGTAGCCGACCGCGATAACGGTGCCATCGTCATTGAGATGGAGCCCCCGGATCGCGTCCCGTCCAGTCGCTGGAAAGTAAACCGTCTCAATAATATTTCCGGTTGTGCCATCGACTTTCACTAAGACCCGCTCATGCTCTTGCCCGGGATCATCCGCATTGCTGATATTAGAAATGTCATGAGACCCCGCGACCAAGAAATGTCCATCGGGTAGCTGCAGGACGTGGTTGCCGTTGCTCCAGGCACCATAACCGAGATCCGTTTTAAAGACTGCATTTCCGCTTGCATCGGTTAAGAGAAGATACATGGTGTAGCGCTCGCCGCGGCTCGTTTCGACACTGGTCTCACCGATGATCGCAAAGCCACCGTCTTGGGTCTCGATTGCATGGTGGGGATGTCCTTCTTGACCCTCGGTGTATCCGTGACCGATTGACCATGCGAGCTGGGGCGCATCGGTCGGAATTGAAGCGCCCATATCTCCAGATGCATCCCCGGTGCCACTACCGGTATCTGGATTTGAGACACTGTCATCGACCGGATCTTCGCTCTCTTCACTGTCGACTGTATCACTTTCATCACCGGCATTCGTCTCACCCTCATCGTCTTCGGTAACCCCATCGTCGTCTTCGTCGATTCCGTCGGTCTCCTCATCGTCGAAGTCTTCTTCTTCATCACCTCCATCGCCGGTCGCAGATTCCTCGGTTGTGTCTTGACCTTGTTCAGGGTCATGCTCAGTACCGCAGGCCGATAATCCGAGCATGCATGTTATGGTAAAGGCCACCACACCCAATCCTTTATATCTTTTCATCTCTAGCTCCTTCCTTTCCATTGCGTCGCTCAGGATCGGGCGACGTTCATTGATTCGGACCCGTCGGAAGTGAATATGGGCAGATTGAGTTGAAAGTATTTTGTCGATTTCGAGCATACTTCGATCGAGATGTGCCGCACGCGAAGTGACTCCAGAGCCTCGTATACCGATATCCGTTTCGCGCCCGTCTTCGGTCAGCCGAACTTAAATGTCAGATCTTGGGCGGCGACTGCGAACTCCTTGTCGATTACAAAGGAGTTCACTATGGCACGGGCCCCACAGCTTTTCTTAGCGACCCTCGAACGCATCGGGGTACAAGTAGATAAATACATGGATTTAGGCAGGATTCTTAAGCTCTGCGGCGAATGTGATGACATTGCGAAGATCGACCACATTACCTTTGTGTGTGCCCCGAGTGAGCGCGATGCATTCCTAGAGCGCTGGGAGGCGAAGGGATTCTCGCGTCATGGTATCTGGCAGACCAGCCGATTTCCCGCTGACCACATCGCGCTGGTCAGTGGTAAAAGCGATGGCTACCCCTGGACAGATATGGTGGGGCTCAGTGTCCAAGCCCCGACGTGTGAGAACCGTCCTCTCAGTGAGTCCGTAAGACCTAAGGAGCGTGACCAGACTCAGCATATTGCTTTCAATATCAACGCCGAGGCCGATATTGAGACGCTTTACGCGCGAATGGTCGAGAGCTGGGGCCTCAGGCTGATGACGCCAATTCTAAGTTATACCGATGATCATGGCGCGGGACTTCGCCAGTGGTTTACCGCACCTGTCGATGGATTTTTCATCGAGTTTGTTCAGCGTATCCCGAATGCCCGAGGTGAGCCGTATTCTGGCTTTGACCCTGATATTATCGACGACCTTTACCAAGCACTCGATGCTCAAATCTCGATGCAGGCTGCCTAGAGATGGAAGCGACTTACACAACCAAAGAACAACTTAGGACGACATCGTACCGTGAGCAGCTCCATGTATCCGAGGACCGGGTTGTTCGCTACCATAGCTCATCGGGGTCGACCGGCAACCCGACCGTGATGGCTTATACCCAGAGAGACCTCGACTTGTTGGCTGAGCTTACAGCACGTGCGTTCGAGCCTCTATCCGGCTGTGTCTCTGCCTGGCGCGTCTACAATGCTTTCGGGTACGGCCTCTTTACGGGTGGACTCTCATTTGAGGAGGCCGCCCGTCATGCTCGAGAACATCTGGATATACCTATGAGCGTGGTACCAGCATCGAATCAACCCGGCACCTCTTTTGAGGCCGCCATGGCTCAGCATCGTCGCTCTATCGAGCTCTTTGAGCCGACGATTCTCTGTGCCACGCCTTCGATGGCATTCGCATTATGGGAAGAGGGACTCTTACGGGGATTTGAGGCGTTGATCATCGGTGGTGAGCCATCGAGCACTGCACTTAGAGCGCTGCTCAAGGGGCTTGGTGAGCGGGTGGTTGTCGAAGTCTACGGGCTATCGGAGATCATCGGTCCGGGTGTGGCTCAAAGCTGTCGTGAAGGAGGGCTCCATCTCAATGAAGATGCCTTTGGTGTTGAGTTCTTAGATCATGAGCTGGTCCTCTCTACCCGTCATAACGAAGCGATGCCCCGGGTGCGTTACCGAACGGGCGATGCCGTCACGCGGGTCTCATGCAGCTGCGGAAATACGCACCAGGCCATCGAGGTACATGGGCGTGATCAAGACTTCATCGCGGTCCTGGGGCTCTACCTATGCCAGCTCGAAGATATCCTGCTCACGCATGGTTACGCGCCGTGCTTTCAGGTGACCGACCGAGTGCTCTTCGTGGAGCCATTACCAGGGAGGTTGCAACGTCCGCTGCCGACGATGCCGCTTGAGCTACGCCAGGTGATGCCCGGTACCCATCCCCGGAGTCTCGGTAAAAGCAGCCGAATGCCGCAGTGCACCATAGTCGAAGGGAGGGAACCTGGGTTTCAAGCCGTCGTGGGAGCAGCTTAGTTTCCTCGTAAAATCAGTGGTTTACTCAAGGACTCTTTTGGCGCCCTGATTTAGCTCGACTTTGTTCGAAAATTCATTGTCAACGGGGTCCCCGAGGCCATAGAAGACCTCAAAACGAGATCCGACCTCACTGTTTTGTGAACGAGTCACTGAGCGCTCTTTGAGCACTGATTTAGGAACGTACCAGATGACAACGACTGTATTGACCAAAGAAGATATTGACTGGGGCAACTTGGGATTTGACTACAAGCCCACCACCTACCGCTTCGCCGCGACCTACAAAGATGGTGCCTGGTCCGAGGGCGAGCTCATCACAAGTCAGACTGTTCAGGTTCACGAAGGTTCAACCTCCCTTCACTATGGACAGCAGTGCTTCGAGGGCATGAAAGCCCAGACGGCCCAGGATGGTCGCGTCCTACTTTTTCGCCCAGAACTCAACGCGGAACGTATGCGTCAATCGTGTGATCGTCTCTCGATGGCCGAAGTGCCCGAAGAGCTCTTTCTCCGCGGGGTAAAAGAAGCGGTTCGGGCCAATTACAGCTTCATCCCTCCGTATGGCTCCGGGGCGGCGCTCTACATTCGCCCGATGCTCTTGGGTACCGGTGAAAACCTGGGGCTGCGTCCTGCACCTGAGTATGAGTTTCGCGTTTTCGTATCGCCGGTTGGTCCTTACTATAAAGGGACTGGCCTCTCGCTGATCAAGCTTGCGGTTACGGACTACGACCGAGCGGCACCCAGTGGCACCGGAGCTGTTAAGGTGGGTGGTAATTACGCGGGTGGTTTTCTCGCGACAAAGACGGCCAAAGAGCTCGGTGCAAATGAAGCACTCTACCTCGATGCGGCGACCCGGACTTACCTCGAGGAAGCCGGCTCGGCCAATATCGTCATCTCATTGAGTGGTAATCGTCTCATTACGCCTCGCTCTCCCGCGATTTTACCCAGCATCACGCGTCGTTCGGTGATGCAGATTGCGAAAGATGAGCTGGGTATGGAGACTGAAGAGCGCCCGATCCACTTCATGAACGAATTCAGCGAATTTGAGGAGATGGGTGCCTGTGGTACCGCGGCTGTCATCTCACCAGTCGAGGCCATCCTGCATAAAAATGAGTGGATGTACATGAAGAACAACCGCGAAGGCGTGGGTCCAGTGATGCAGAAGCTCTACAATGCTCTTACCCAGATTCAAAAGGGCGAGCGGGCCGACCCATTCGGGTGGACCGTTGAGGTCGAACTCTAAGACTGGCCCCTGATCACTCCTTAACCTCACCGTGGAGCCAGCGTTCGGCCGGTTCCTTCTCGATACCCAACCGCGAAAATCCTTGAGGGTGGAAGCACTTTTTGTGTCGGAGCATCCTCAATTTTTGGGGGTCTTCGATTCTAAGAGCAGGGTTTAATTGAGCGACCCAAAGAAAAATCTTCCTTAAATCAGGGTCTTATCGGTCTATAGGCCATCGCGTTGACCCTCATTGAAACTTGGCACCCTCCATGCAACGGGGCGAGGGAAGGGAATGTAGGTGCTTTTCATACTGGCACCTCAGTACATCGGAAGAGGGAACACCATGAAGATCAAGTCGCTTATCACCATCGCATTCTTTGCACTCGCACTCACCGCCTGCAACACCAAGGAGAGCGCCTCGAGCTCGGTTTCCATGGAGAATGTTGTTGGAGCCTTCACCCAAAGTGACGCGCTGAGCTGCAAGAGCTTCTGGGGCTGGCTCTCCAATAACTGTGAAGAAGAGGTTTCGGTCCAGCAGCAGCGCTGCGAAGGACTTACCAACGCGCCAGGTACCTCTTTCGAGAGTGGTGGTACTTGGGATGCGGAGACCCGCTCATGTGTCGACAAGTGGCCATCGCCGATCTGCTATGGCCTCCTCATGAACCAGTGTGAAGAAACTGGGTCGGACGCCACCCATCAATGCAGTGCGTGGAATGTCGCGTGTCGCGTGATGTGTTCAAAATGGGACGGCATGCGCTTTGGCGGTTACTGCTCAGACAGCTTCTGGGAAGCAAACCCTTAAGGGACGCACTAAAAATAGTATCCATAGCAGGCATCATCATAACTTACTCAAGATAACGCATAATCATAGCTTATCACTACTACGCATCATCATAGCTAAAGATACCGGCGCTCCTCCCGCCGGTATTTTTGCTTTTTGCCGCCAACGCTGAAGTTCGAACAAATACTCCATAAAGATAGCGCGCATCGTTTGACTTTATCGCAGAAAGCGCCCTAGCTTTTGCTTTGCAAGTGGTTTGTCGGTCTTCGATTTTAGAGAGGCGGCAGGGATGATGAGGTTGCGATGAAAGAGACAGTTCTTTTGACCGGTATCTCCGGATACATCGGATTGCATTGTGCAGCCGAGCTCTTGAATCAAGGCTACAAGGTCCGTGGCTCATTACGTGATTTAGCGAAGATGGACGAAGTCTTAGACGCGCTTAAAGGTGCCGCGGTCGACACCTCTTTACTTGAATTCGTCGCACTCGATCTCTTGCAAGATAAGGGGTGGGTGGAGGCAGCCCATGGGGCAACCTATCTCATGCATGTCGCGTCGCCGTTTGTGGTCGCAAATCCCAAAAACGAAGATGAGATGATCAAGCCGGCAGTCGACGGCACCCTCAGGGCGATGCGTGCTGCTCAAATGGCCGGGGTTAAGCGGGTTGTTTTGACCAGCAGTATCGTCGCCATGATGGGGGCGAAGACGCATGGTACGTTTGGCCCCGACGATTGGACACCAACCAATACCAGCTCGGTGAGTACCTATTCTAAGAGTAAGACACTTGCTGAGCAGGCTGCGTGGGATTTCATCAAGGATGCGCATCGAGAGGACGACGCGGCCGAGCTTGTATGCGTCAATCCTGGTGGTGTTTTTGGACCGCCGCTCGGGAACAATATCTCAGGGCAGAGTATGTCGATGGTATCTCAAATGCTCGCAGGCAAATTGCCGATGGTGCCTAACATTTCATTTCCGATGGTGGACGTTCGCGACGTTGCCCAAATCCACGTGAAAGCGATGACGCACCCAGAAGCCGCCGGATTGCGGATCATTACCTCTCAAGCAGAGGGAACCAGCTTTTCCAGCATCGCACAGATTTTGATTGAGCAAGGTTATAAAGGGCCCAGTTCTCGTGTCGCACCGAGTCTTTTATTGAAGTTAGTGTCACTCTTTGACCGTGAGGCTCAAGGGTTGAAAGGCTGGCTCGACATGAATGTCGATGCTGATAACTCAAAGACTGTGACACTCTTTGATTGGACGCCGAGACCGTTTAAAGAATGTGTGATTGAGACGGCAGAGGCAGTCTCAAAGTTAAGTTGAGGATTCGAACGAAGGAGCAGTGTCGATGAAAAAAATTTGGTTAGTACTGGTGGGCAGTTTATTTCTCGGTTCGTTAAGTAGCTGCGGAGAGAGCTCTGAGTCCTCCTCTGGTGACGACACCACTGTGCCCGGAAATACCGGAGGCGATTTGCCTGAGCCGGTCATGGGGCTCTCGACTCAGACATTGGTTCACGATGGCGAAACGCGTGAATACCTCCTCTATGTACCGAATACGTACAACGGAAGCAGCGCGGTTCCGCTACTCTTTAATTTCCATGGCGGTACGGACTCCGCAAACAATCAGCTCTCCTATGTTGATATGCGAAGCCTCGCCGATAGTGAGAATTTCATTTTGGTCTACCCTCAGGCTTTCCTAGAGGATGGTGAGACCAACTGGAATACGCTAAGGGACGCCGAAATTAGTAAGCTTAGCTCGGACGACTTTGGCTTTGTGTCCGCGATGATCGATACCCTCGCCGCGTCGTATCGAATTGACACAACACGTGTCTACGCGACCGGCTACTCGAATGGGGGTGGGATGTCTTACGCCTTGGCATGTCAGCTTAGTGACAAGATAGCTGCGGTAGCTCCGGTCTCCGGGCTCATGCCGATCGATGGTGCTGCGTATCCTTGCTCGCCGACCCATCCAACCTCGGTACTCATCATCAATGGCACCGCCGATTTTGTTCGGCCGTATGAAGGATACGACGGCTATCTTCTTGGCGTTGATGATGCTGTGTCATTTTGGGTAGGTCATAATGGAAATACAAGCACACCGGAGACCACGACCTTCAGTGGGGGAGGTAAGACCATCGAGCGCTCGATCTACACTGGGGGAAGCGGTAGTGCGGAGGTTCGCCTCTACAAGGTCATCAACGGCGACCATATTTGGTATAGCTTCGAGGATGATGGCGTCGCACATAACCAAATGGTTTGGAATTTCCTCTCGCGCTTTAGTCTCAGTGGAGCGATCGACTAACTCCAGAGTGCTCTAGTGTTTCGGTAGATCATTCCTTAGCCGCCTTACTCAATTTGAGCCGAAGAATATTCCGTTTCTGAGTCGGTCAAAGTCTTTATTCCGTATCTTCTTCTTCATGTGTTGAAGTCGCGTCATTTATTCTGGACCTTTTGCGTCCACTCTGAAATCAACTCGCAAGAAGTTAATGTGTCAATTTTCCCAAACCAACCTGAAAGGTCATCGGCAACATGACGCGAAAGCTTCTCAATATTGTATGTTTTAATATTCTTATCTTTAATCTCTCAGCCTGCTCTAACCCACAATCAGCAACGATGCCGACTGAGCCTCCGGCGG
>JAYYQC010000401.1:0-19406 GCA_036128675.1 Myxococcota bacterium
TAACGGAAGACGGAGACGTCGCAACATCGGATGATTCCGCCGATAGTGTCGATTCGGATAGTTCAAGCGAGAGCACGACCGCGGGCGACGACGGTTCGGTCGACGCGTCGCCGAGTGATAGCGAATCATCGAGTGACACGGACGCCGACGTTGTTGAGGAGGAAGACGACAGTGTATCAGTCGATGCCGCTCGGAAGAGTCCAGGATGTGATAATCTGAATTTCAACGGTTCTTCTACCGAGCGATTTCTGAGCATAGATGGGGTTGATCGCCGCTACCAAGTTCGTCTGCCAATAGATTATGATCCGAGCCAAGCCTACCCGATGCTCTTTACACTACATGGATTGAACGAAACCGGTGATACGCCCAAGCGTCAATTCGAGAATATTATTTCCAATGAGGGTATTGAAGTGTTCCCGGACGGTTTCGGAGGGCAATGGAATGACTCAACTGATATGAACTTCATCGATGTCCTCTTAACCGAACTACAGAGCGAGTACTGTGTCGACCCATCCCGTGTCTTCGCAGCGGGCTTTAGCGCTGGCGGTGGCGGAACGCATGCTATTGGGTGTTATTTGGGAGACCGGTTTCGTGGCATAGCGGCTCTGGCTGGTACCGGCACGTTCGAGCAGTGTGAAGGTCGGGTTGCTGTGATGCAGATTCAAGGCACGTCGGACTTCGTGGCCCGGGAAGAAGCCGCGGCAGCGATCAGAGAGCATTGGGTGGCAGTTAATCGGTGTGAGGATTCCGATATTAGGTCGGCATCGCAGTATGACCGTTGCGAATCGTTTGTCGGATGCATGGACGATTATCCGACGCTTTATTGTGAGCATAGTGGCGGTCATGAATGGCCAAGCTGGGCCAACCCAATTATCTGGGACTTTTTTATGGGTCTTGAGGGAATAAATCCGGGCGATGATCCTGAAGAGGGCAATGATGGGGGCGAGCTAAGCAGCGTCACCTTTACGCTCGATATCCCCGCCGACTTCGAGGGCGTACCTCGAAAGCTTGCGCCGATTCTCTACGGTCCAAATACCTTTCAACCGATTTTTGTCGCGCCGAGTCTCATTTTGAATAATGGTATGCCAGTTGGGGAGGAGTTCGTATTCGGCGAAGAAGTTCAATACGAGGTGAGTCCGATTAATCTCGCCGGGCTCGATTTACCCGCGGACTTTACGTTTACCGTGGTGGTTTATGTTGAAGGCGGCGGGGACCCAACTCCTTGTGGTAAGGATTGGATCGGTCTTCAACAGGTTCGAATCGAAGATACGGGGAGCTTCGTGCTTACGGAGCCACTTGAGCTGGAACCGTTTTGGGCTATTCCATTTTTCTTCGATTGTCCCGAACCGTAATCAAGCTCTGACTCTTTGATGGTTCGAGAGCGACGCGAGGCCGATTGGATGGCCTCGCGTTGTTGACTTCGCTTAAGCGTTGGTTGGTCGAGCACCACCGGTTGGCTTCCGCCGTCGTGGTCGTCGTCGGCGTGCACTCGGAGATTTGGTCTCTTGTGCCTGTCCACCACTCTTGTCGCCGCTGTTCCCATTTTGCTTGCGAGTCTTCGACTGACCATTTGAACCCTGTCCTCTGGACTTGGCTTGAGCACCGCCCTGGCGTCTGGGCTGGGTTTTCTTCTGCGGTCGCTGTTGACCGCCTCTTGGCGTACCCGCTGGCGTCGCTGGCCCATCGTATTTCATGAATTCTTCAATCACGTGCTCGGGAATGGTTTGGCCGATGCGTCGCTCAATCGCGCGAAGGGTAGGGCGACCATCGCTGGTAAGGAAGGTACACGCCTTACCGGTACACTGGGCGCGTCCAGTCCGTCCGATTCGGTGGGTGTAGGCTTCTGGGGTATCAGGCACATCGTAATTGATCACATGCGAGACTTTCGAAACGTCGATGCCACGTGCCGCGATGTCAGTGGCGACGAGGATATCGAACGTTCCACTCTTAAATCCGTTGATTGCGCGGTCACGTGCATTTTGGGACATATTGCCCTGGAGAGAGGCAGCGTTGAAAGAGGCCTTACCGAGCTTGTCGGCTAGGGTCTTGGCGCGACGTTTTGTGCGGGTGAATATAATCGCTCGGCTTACGCCGTCATTGTTGAGGAGATGCTCCAGGAGAGGAAGCTTTCGCTTGTCGTGCACTGGGTACACAACCTGTTCGATAAGGTCGACTGGCTTGGTGCTTGGGAGCTCAACAACGGTTGGCTGATCCAGCATTTCATCGGCAAGGGTACGGATTTCTTTCGGCATTGTGGCGCTGAAGAAAAGGTTCTGCCGCTTCGCCGGAAGCTGCTTGAGGATTTTGCGGATTGGGACAAGGAAGCCCATGTCAAACATGTGGTCGGCTTCATCGAGAACCAAGGTGCGGATCCCACTCAGCTTTACGAGTCCTTGGCCTAGGAGGTCGAGGAGCCGTCCTGGGCATGCAATGATGATGTCCGGGTTCTTACGGAGCTTCGCAACTTGAGGGCCTTGTCCAACGCCACCATAAATCGTGACGCTCTTGACCTCAGTGGAGGCTGAGAGGACCCGAATCTCATCTGCAATCTGTGCAGCGAGCTCGCGGGTAGGCGCGAGGATGAGTGCACTGGGGCCCCGTGTGGGGTTGGTGACGATTCTCTGTAGAATTGGAATGGCGAAGCCGGCGGTTTTACCCGTTCCGGTCTGCGCGAGACCAAGGATGTCTGAGCCATCGAGGGCTGCAGGAAGAGTCGCGGCTTGGATCGGACGTGGGGTTTCGTAACCCGCTTTTTGGATGCCTTTGAGAAGGCTTGGATGAAGATCGAACTGTGCAAATTTGGTCGCACTTGTAGCTTGAGACATAGAGTTCTCCGGGGCCGATGCTGAACGCCATGCGCTCAGCACGTTGAAATATCGAAGCCCACACAACAGCGATAGGATAAGATCGGTTTTAGGGTTCGACGCGAGCCTTCCAGGGGAGGGACCTGTTGTGCGTCGGGGCAGGCCACCGGGGGCCGCCATCGTGGAGGTCAGGTACTCGATGAACGGTGAACTGACAAGGGCATTCCAGAGAAAGTCTGCCAAATGAGCGAGTTCTACGGGCTAAAAGTTATCTAGCCCGTTGTTATGACTAGGGATGAGACCCGCTTAGGGCTGGGTGAAGCCCTAAGCTCGGTCCACGCGGCTTTAGGCTTCTTCGAGCGGAAGACCAGCCTCTTTCCAGGCCATGTTGCCGCCTTCAAGGATTTTCACGTTGGTGAAACCATAATCCTTGAGCTGCTTGGCCGCGATCGATGCAACCAGTCCGAGGGTACAGGTTGTGATGATCGGACGGTCCTTATCTGCAAGACACGGTGCCTGGTATTCTGCAGGCATTCCATGGTCGGCCTTGAAGTAGAGGGTACCCATTGAGACGTGCTCGGTGCCCTTGATAATACCAGTAATGCCGAGGTCGTCTTTGTCACGAACGTCGAGGACGATTGCATTGCTGTCGCCTTCGAGGGCAGCCTTTGCCTGCTCTGGGCTGAGTAGCTCGATGCCTTCTTGCGCGTTCTTGACGGTTTCATTGAATGAACTTGCCATAATAATTTCTCCCCCGTCGCCTCTCAGCGTCGGTGCTAGTTGGGTCACGCGTCGTTACGTACCCGGTTGAGGATATGCATTCAACTCTTGAAGGAGAAGGGATGTAATTCCGTTCTCGAAGGGTCGATCGACGCCTCAGGGCTTTCCCTAAACGGCATGGCTAGGGATGAGATCGGGGATATGAACCTTGGGCGCCACCGCGACTTTGGCTACGCTTAGAGGCGTGGAGGTGTTGTATGGATTTCGGTGTTATCGGCGCGGTTTTAAGCACGCTCATTGCGAACGCATACGATTATTCTGACCCAGCGGTATTTGAAAAGATCAAGGCTGAGACAGGGATCGAGTATCAGCATTACTACGCGCTGCCGAAATGCATTCGCGCGTTTCAGGGAGATCATTGTCTTCCGACTGCCTACGTTGACGCGGTTGAAAAGGGAGAACCCTACATTTCCCTTTGGAGAGCAGAGAAAATGGTCAACGACGGCTTAGACCGGAAAGCCGAAGAGCTGCTCAAGCAGGTCGACAAGACCCACCCAGGGATGAGTCGGGTGAAGTGGCTTTTGGCGAAAAATTTATTCTTTCGCTCGGACCAGATGCCGGAAGACGCAATCGACGAGAAAGACCGTTTTCTGACTGAGGGGGTTGGTTACGCGCGTGAGTGTCTGGACATCGCCCCTAATGACATCAATTGCCACTTGAACCTTGCGACACTCTTGGGCCGATGGTCGACCAATCAAGGTATCCTCAAAGGCGCTTTCAATGCCGAGGAAGTGCGTGACGCGATGCTGACAGCATCGAGGACTGACCAACATTATCGTTATCCGTCTGGCAATACCGCGCGGGGCGCGTCCTATTATGCCCTTGGAATATTTTATCGGCTTGCACCCGATAGCTTCTTCATCGAGCTCTTCTTTGGCGTTCGTGGGAACGTTGACACATCGATTGCCTATTTCAAGCGAGCGCGCACCACGAAAACTGACCAGATTGAGCTTTACACCGAGCTTGCCGCCAGTCAGTTCTGTAAAGCCGAAAGAGATGATTCGGTTGAGGCAGCGAGCGATGCACGTAAGTCAGTCTCAGTTTGCCAATCGATCAAAGCGAAGAGCGGCCTTGATAGAATCAGTCAAGGAGACTGTGCCCGACTTTTAGCCGACCCGAGCCTCGGCTGCGGTTATAGCCGTGATCGACAGCAAGAGACCGATGTTGAAAAGTTCAAGGAACTCAAGCAGTAATTAGGTGGTCTCGTCGAGAATCTCTTGTAGGCTCGTTTGGCGTTTAGCCTACGTGTAACCACTGCGTTGCGAGTACCAAATGAACGAACCACACTGGAGGTCTCAATGTTGTTTCCCGAAAAAGTGAACCTTCAGACAATTGAGGAACCTCATCTCGTGACCATTCCTTATTCGCATTATTGCGAATTGGGACGTTGGGCTCTCGAGTACGCTGGGATGGAGTTTCGGGAGGTCAAATACGCACCGGGTTACCATGCGAAGATGGTGGGCGAGCTGCGCAAAGACCGCGCTAACCGTTCCGAGAGCAGCTATGTTGGTCAAGAGAGTGGTGTTCACGGTGGTCGTCGGAAGTATGCGGTGCCTTTGCTCTGTTTACCGGGGGGCAAGGTGCTACGCGACAGTTGGGAGATCCTCGCATACGCGCTCGGTGAGCCTGACCCGACCTGGAAACACGTGATCGATCAGGAACTCGGTACATCGGTTCGTCAGGTTGGATACTTTTATCTCTTAGCACCCGAGACCCGGCATCATATCAGCGCAATGATTGCGAGCGCCTCTCTCTTTGAGCGGATCTTTTGGTGGTTCACGGGTGATAAGATCATGGGCGGGATGACCAAGCTGATGGCGATCAATGAGGAAACGGTTCGCGAGGGCTCGGAGAGAGTGCTGAGAATCCTTGAAGAAGCTGGCAAGAAACTAAAGGAATTCGATGGGTCTCTTCAGCCGGATGGAGGTTTTGGTGCAACCGAGATAGCATTTTGCAGTCTTGGTTCTATTTGTGTCTTACCTGAAAATTTTGGCAATGGTGCGGCCACAATGCCGGGGATCGACGATTTCGGAGCGGAATACCAAGAATTCGTCAGACGCTGTCGTTCAACTGCTGCGGGAGAGTTCATTTTGAGACGTTATGAGTCGAGGCATGAAACTCGGTCTTCATCCTAGGGTAGGATCGGCAAGTCCGCCTGGAGAGGCATCAGAGAATTTGCTTCCGGTCTAGTCCTGCAAGAACCCCATCAATGGTACGCCAGGAGATAGCAATTTCGGCACGTCCGAGTAAGCGCCGGCCGTCTTGTAGCATTTGTCCCAGGAGCCAGGCTTTCCGGCGAATCGTCTGAAAGCCGAAGCGTGTTGCCGTACCTTCGCCGTGATGCGCGTCTGCGATATCACCGAAGACGAAGAGACCGAATATCTCGGACATATCAATACCGTGCCCCGCCTTGGCTGCTTCGAGCATCTCCTCGTATCCGTGCAGTAGGATATCACCGAAATGCATAAAGTCTTCTTGCCGCTCAGTGGGGGTACCAATTCGAGCTAGGCTATTTGGAAGGTCAACGACAAGGTGGACTGTGGCCCCAACCGAGACCAAGCGTTCAAGGCTCACGTTAGGATTCGCAGCGAGTGTGTAGTAGCGCTGCCACCCCGGACTAACGCTTCCGCCGGTTAAGTGGGCATGAAGATTCTTAAGGTAGAGCTCACCAAAGTCTGTCACGAGCTTCGAAGCCCATGCGTTGTCGCCGTAGCTTTGCGCGTCGATCGAGGCATGGGCGCGGTGTGTGATCACTTTATAGAGCGCTGGGAAGGCTCCGCGTGGGTCGCCGGCTGCAATAAAGATGCGGCTGATCTCCTCGACGCGCTCGGCAAAGTCTTTGATGCCTGTGACTGTGTCCGGGTCACTGAGTCTAATGAGCTTCGCGTGAAGTTCAGGACCAAGCTCTGGAATGCGTGTAGCTTTCAGTGAAGCGCGCGGGTGATGTAATTCCGCTGGCGGGGTTGGTCCCGTCATCGTTGGAAGAGTATTGCTGGATGTCATCGCACCACGGCGCTCAAAGCTGTCGACACCAGCCGGTGCCGTGGATGTTCCAGTCAGAGAGGTCGGGAGCGTGGGGTGCCCCAGAAAAGCAAGATTCGACGGATAAGGGTTGGAATGTATAGATGACGGCATCGAAGCTCCTCCGTTATTAACTGACGAGTAAGTTTTCGCCAGACGAAGGAGAGTGTTGCTAAAAAGCTGAGATATTATTTGTACAGGACACACCGCAGGACGCGTGTGTTCTGTATTTAGTCTAATAAAGTAGAGAAAGTGCTCTTTAGGGTACCAGCGCGTCCGCGAGGTCAACGACCTGAATCACGTAGCTGCTTCCCACTGAGTCATCTTGGTTTCGGAGATAAGACCCAACCCAAGCTGTTGTGCCATCGACCGCCATCGACGTGAATGAGCCGTAAGCCCCAGTCTCAAGAAGCGTACGAACGACGTAGGTGCCATCGCCTTGGTCGAACGCAAGCTGCACGTCGTTGGTGGTCTGGTTGGCATAAACCACGAATGGGCGTCCATCGGTCGAGAACCCGACATTTGAGTAAGCGCCTACTAGGTTCAGTGCTCCGTCCCGAACACCGTCGTCTACGAGGCTATCGCTGAAGCCGCCAAGACCCGCGTCTAGGAGGTCGGTACCGCGTAAGATCCGGAGCGTCTCACCGCCCAAGCCTTGGTAGGATACCGCGATACCACCGGCGTTGAGACTTAGGTCTGGGTGAAAGCCAACCGCCATGCTTGGGTCGCATGCGAGCAGGGTAGTTGCGAAGCCATCGGTCGTCGCCTGGGCACCGCGAAGCTGGCCACGGGCCGCGTCGAAGTACACGAGATTCGCGGTTGAGCCATCGAGCTCAAGATCGACAAAGAGGCCGACACCATCGCTCAGTCCGTCGAGACCATCCGGTTCCGTCGGTGTAATGCAGGTTGCCGCGCCATCGAGACTCACGCAGGTCTGGGTCTCACTGCAGCCATCCGCGCATTCGGTCGATTCGTCGACACAGGTGAAGCCGGTCGGGGTCGCTGCACAGAGCTGAGAGCCAGGACACGTACCACCGCAGGCAACCGCGAAGCCCACGGGGATGGTTTCGACACAAGCACCATCTACACAAGCCGAACCACATGCACAGTCACCGCAAGCATCGCTTGGGCTCGCACATCGGGCACCGGCTCCATCTGCCACGCAGACCTCGTCTTCCGCGCAGGTGCCGAGGCAAGAGGTCACGCTCTCGACAACATTAAAGGTCCAGCTTTCGGTGCTGCTTGGAAGCCCAGCTGAGCTCGCCAGCCAAACGCCTGAGACTTCGCGACCGTCTTGGCGCCATCGCTCGAGATACATCGCCACGTGGATGGTACCGTCGGCAGCAATCTCGATGTCGAGGTACTCGCCGGCTTGGGTTCCCGTCGTTGTAATATCGCTGGTCGTCCAAGACCCGTCCGCTGCCTGGGCTGCAAACTTAACTTTCTGGGCATCCTCATCGTAGTAGGCAATACGGGCGAGCCCGTCCTCAAGTGCCATCGTGGTGTGGGTACCTACATTCGGCCCTGGCTCGGAGTAACCTCCACGCGGACCGTTGGGATCGGCGATGATGGTGCCGCTCGAAGGAATCCCATCGATGTATTCGAGGCCTTCAACTTCACCGGACACGAGACCGTAACTAGCGAGCACGAGGTCGCCGTAGCTTTCATCGTAGGCTGAGACCAGCACTGAGCTATCACCGAGAACGACGTCTGCGAAGCGTCCCCAGGTACCTGGCTCAAGTGGTGGTAGGGTGAGGCATTCGCAAGATACCTCGCAGCACTGGGCCCAGAGCATTGATTCCGGGTCGCTGTAGACGAGGACTTCCGATGAGTCACAGGTGGCCTGACAAGAGTCATTTGGGTCCAGTGATGACGGCGCGCTCTCGCAGGTGTTGGTGTCGATATTACACACACGACCGGCCGGGCAGGCACCATCGCACGGTGCGCGGGTTACGCAGCGACCGTTGAAGAGGGTTCCGCCATTGGCACACTCGCCCGTCGCTTCTGGCTTTGGCCATGCGCAAGAAAAGGTCGTGGTGCTGCTGGGGGTCTGAATGTTTGGGCGGTCGACACATTTCTGGCCGACGATTGTGCAATCATCGTCCGATTCGCAGTGTTCAACGCGACTGGTTGGCGTCTCGCAGAGACCCGCTGGGCTACAGAGCTGGCCGGGGCAGCAGTTGTTGGGAAGGTCACCCGCATCGCAGCGATCTTCCATACATGCGCCCTTCACAAAGCGGCCACCAGACGGACATGGGTCGTCGTCGGGGCCCGGCTTGGCCTCTCTTTCGATACAAATCCAGTCAGGAAGTGTTGTCACAACATCGTCTTCGGCACAGCCAAATGCTGAGAGGGCGACGACGAGAAGTGTTAGAAGTAGTCGTTTCGATTGGATATTTTGCATAGAGTCCCCACTGAATAATCTCCGAAACCGCTTGTACCATAGCAGCCGTCGTTACGTTGTGCCACCGTATCGGCGACGCGCCCACATTTTGTTTGACGAGTTCATCAACATTGCGGCATAAGGTCGTTCCAGGAAGCCTCCCGGAGCGCGATCCCCCCTCGGGTTCGCGACGGTAGTAGGCAGCACGTCATCCAAAAAGGTGACCAAGAGCGTGAGCCGTGGGGGCATGTGCCACGCAGGGAAGGCAATGATGGCAGAAGAAGTCACGGCTGTAGAAGCCGAAGTAGAGGACAGCTCAGCGCCTGCTGAAGCTGTAGAAACAACAGAAGTCCAGGCCGAAGAAGCACCGGCGGAGCAAAAGCTTGAGCTCTCGGATAAAGCGTTTAGCGAGTTTGGTCTTGGCGAGGCGTTGTGTACGTCTCTAAAAGAGCAGGGCTTCGAGCGACCGACGATTGTTCAAGCTGAAGCAATGGAGCCGATGCTCGCGCGTAAAGATCTGATTGTTCAGTCAAAGACTGGCAGCGGTAAAACGCTTGCATTCGGGGTCCCGCTCCTTGAGCGCTATCAGGGTAGTGAGTCCGAATCGAAGAAGCCTCGGGCAATCATTCTCGCACCGACACGCGAGCTTGCGCATCAGGTCTCGACCGAGCTCCGTAAGATTGGTGAGCCACTCGGTGTTCGGGTCTTCGCGGTCTATGGTGGCGTTTCCATTGGTCGACAAGTAGCGGTTCTGAAGTCGGGAATTGACATCCTGGTTGCGACGCCAGGTCGTCTGCTCGACCATCTCCGTCGCGAAAATGTAATGCTCGATGCAATCGAGTGCTGCATTCTCGACGAAGCCGATGAGATGCTCTCGATGGGCTTTTGGGACGATGTGACGTCGTTGATGGATAAGCTCGATGACAGCGCGCAGCGTCTTCTCTTTTCGGCGACATTGCCGTATCAAATCGCGAAGGCTGCATCCAAATACCTTCGCGAGCCAGCGCGTCTCGATGTCTCAGGTGACGTCCTGACCGTCGATGGAATCGATAATTTTTATGTAACCGTTGCTTCGGATCGTCCGAAGCCACGGCAGCTGCTCTACGTTCTGGAGCACGCACGTCCTTCAAGCGCAATTGTGTTTTGTAATACACGGTCAGAGACCGAGACTATTGCAAAATATCTCTGCCAGAATGGCTTTGTAGCTGAAGCACTGTCGGGGGGATTTCGACAGTCCGAGCGTGAGAAAGTTGTAGAGCGAATCAAGTCAGGTGAGCTTCGATACATGGTCGCCACGGATATTGCGGCACGCGGTATCGATATCGCTCATCTCTCACATGTTGTGAACTACGCACTTCCTGAATTCTCGGAAGTCTACCTCCACCGCGTTGGCCGAACTGGTCGAGCGGGCCGCAGCGGGACTGCGATCAGCTTGGTGGATGGCAAGGGCTTGGGGACCTACACTGTCCTCGAACGAGAATTCGATGTGAAGTTCAAGAAAATGGAACTACCAGATGAGGCGGAGATCCTTGCCTCTAGGAGCGAAAGAATTATGAAAGAACTTTTGGAAAAAGCCGAGATTGCGGAAGTAGGCCAGCACCTAAGCACCGCAGAAGATATCCTGAAGCACGATTCTTCTCAGAACGTTGTCGCATTTCTACTCAAGTCATACTTCTCGCAGCAAGCTGAGAAAGTGGACGAGAGTGCGAAGCAAGAAGAGCGCAAGGCCCGTCGTCAGCCACAAGAAGGCGAAGAGCAAGATGGTGATCGAAAGCGTTCACGCCGTCGCCGCCGTCGTCGCAAGGGTAAGGGAGGCGACGAAAAGGCAGCTTCCGGGGCCGAACAAAACGATAGTGATGACAGCACGCCGCCACCAGCGGTTCAAGAAGGTCTTCGCCGAGTTCAGGTAAACATCGGCTTTGATGACGGCTTTAAGGGACGTGGTGCGGTAGCGAAGAAGATTACGGCGCTTGCTGGACTGAACGATGGTATTGTTTCTGAGCTTGAGGCAAAGCGTCACCACGCTGTGCTTGCGGCGACACCAGAAGTTGCTGAGATGCTGGTCGACCGTGTCGACGGTGCGATGCTCGGACGTAAGACCATCGAAATCAGCGTTACTGACTGATCAGGGCTAACCCCTCACATTTGGAAGTTGATCCATGTCGGAATCAGGTTCCCGCACCACTGCGGAAATGGAAGCCGACCTTCGCCGTCTAGACCCAGGTAGTCAGCGGTTTAAGGTCTTGTCATGTGCACGCGATTTCAAAGCTTCTTGGTTGAAGCTCGCTGAGGAACTCACGCGCGTTCGTGAACAAAAAGCCTATGAGGGTTGGGGTTACAGCTCATTTGAAGCCTATGCCCGTCGCGAATTGCGTCTTCGTCAAGATACTGCGCATAAGCTCACCCGCAGCTTTGTATTTCTCAGAGACCGCGAACCGACGGCTCTGCAGCATCGGGCTGAGCGTGAACTGCCATCGTTGGACGTTGTCGATCTCTTATCAAGAGCGCGCGAGCGCACCTCGGTGAACGATGAAGCTCTCTCGGAGATCCAGGCAGAGGTCTTCGCGCCGGATGCAAATCCTACCCGGCACAGCGTTGTTAAGCGACTTAGGGAATACGACCCAGAGGCGTTTAGAAGTCAGCGGAAGCCGCCGGAAAACGATGATGCCGAGGGGGGCGACACGGTAAACACCGACGCGGACCTCAAGAAATGCTTGGTAATTGGTGAGCGCTTGAACGAGTTGGTGAGCAACCATTCACAGATCTCCAATGCATCCAAGACCGGTCTCGAGACTCTACTCAATGAGCTACGCGCTCTAAATGGTACTGAATTGAAGGAAGCGCAAGCTTCCTAATTTAGTCAGTTGGGTTATGATACCCTTCATCCAATCGGGAGACGACAATGACGATTCAGCTTTACGATTCAATGACCCGTAAAAAGGAACCTTTCACTCCGGTTACAGACGGTAAGGTTAAAATTTATGTTTGTGGTCCGACGGTCTACGACATGGCGCATATTGGTCACGCCCGTTCCTGTGTCGCGTTTGATGTTATCGTTCGCTATCTTCGCCGTCATTACGATGTGACTTATGTCCGAAACTACACTGACGTAGATGATAAAATCATTAAACGGGCTATCGAAGAGGAGCGGCCGTCGATCGAAGTTTCTGAACACTACATCACCGAGTTCAAAACCGACATGGCTGCATTGAATAATTCGGTTCCCGACCATGAACCGAAGGTCACCGATACGATGGATGATATCGTGACTTTCGTCTCGAATCTTGTCGAGAAGGGGCATGCTTACGAAGCTGAAGGTGACGTATACTTTGCAGTTCAAAGCTTCTCCGATTACGGAAAGCTCAGCGGTCGCTCGCTCGATGATATGGAAGCGGGTGCTCGGGTTGAGGTGAACGATAAGAAGCGACATCCGATGGATTTCGCGCTTTGGAAAGCTGCAAAGCCTGGTGAACCGAAATGGGACTCTCCTTGGGGCGAAGGGCGTCCTGGGTGGCACATCGAATGTTCGGCAATGAGCTGCCAACTACTGGGGATGCCGTTTGATATCCACGGCGGTGGTAAGGACCTGATCTTCCCACACCATGAAAACGAAATCGCGCAAAGTGAAGCTGCTCATGGTGGCTTGTACGCGAAGCACTGGATGCACAACGGGTTCGTGACCATCGACGATGAAAAGATGTCGAAGTCACTCGGCAATTTCTTTACGGTTCGCGATGTGAGCGACCGCTTCGCGGGCGAAGTGATTCGCTTCTATCTGCTGGGGACGCATTACCGCTCTCCGATCAATTTCTCAGATGCGGCACTCCAAGAAGCCGAGGCTCGTTTGAAGTACATCTACGAGACACTCGGACGGCTTCATGGACGCGAAAAGAAGGACGCGGGTATAGAAGGTTCTCTGCGTAGTGATGCGGTCAAACGCGTCGTTGAGAAGTTCGAAGACGCGATGAACGACGATTTTAATACGGCGAAGGCGCTTGGAGACCTCTCGGAGATCTTTAAGCTCGTCAACGAAATCCTCGACCAGCCACGCGACGCAGATGAGGATGCTCGCACTCTCAATGCGATCGAAGTGGCTTTGAATGATGTTGGCGGTAGTTTGGGACTCTTTCAAACTGAACCCACGGTTCTTCTTGCGGAGCTAGAGTCGAAGAAGCAAAAAGATGCGCAGGTTGATGCCGCGCGAGTTGATGCGCTTGTGCAGGAACGCCAAGATGCTCGTGCATCAAAGAACTTTGCGCGCGCCGACGAAATCCGAGACGAGCTTCAAGCAATGGGTGTTGTTCTCAAGGATCAAGGCGGCCAAACCGTGTGGGAAATCGCTTAAGGCTCAAGATGGGCGTCTCGCGCATAAAGCTTAGGCTACTCTATCTCATATCGATACTTACCTTCGCCCCGCACTCGGTGGCGAGCGATTCGACGGTTTCCGTGGGGGCGGGGGTTTCTGATGCGGCTCTCACCGCCGGTGCTGGTCTTCAGGTGAATGCTTCGGGAAGTGACCTTGGGCTGGCCATCTCAGCTCGACTCGGCTCCACCTATGACGGCGGTCTTCACGGTACTGTGAGCGGCGAGCTTCGTTACGCATTCGACGTCTTTACCTACGTCCCCTGGGCGGGGGTTGGTTTAGGGTTGCGTCTCGATGACAAGGTGGTTGTTTTCCCGCAAGCAACGCTCGGGCTCTCGATGATGCAGGGCTTTGACGACGCACTCGGGATTTTCGTCACTAAACCTCTACTTTTCGGTGATTTATCTGGTCCTTTCCCCCTCGAAATCGGACTCTATTGGTCCCGCCGGTTCTAGCGCTCCTCAAGATTTTTGGCACCTCCGCCGATGTGCGTTACGATCAGAACTCAACATGACCGATTTTGGAGGCTGAGAGGAGGCGTGCATGACTGCTGCGGGCGGCTTGATCCTTGAGACGAACCTTGAGTCGTATTTCCACGAGCGCATCCGAGATGCGCGTCAATCTTTGGCCTGCATGATTGCCGATGAAGTCGAGTTTTATCTGGTACAACTTCTCTGTGAGTTTTCGAATCCAGCCGGAAAGGCTCAGCCGATGGAAGAGCCGCTTGCTCTGCTCTACCATCGAGCTCTAGACGCTGACCCGCTGACCCGCCTCTCTCTCTTGAAGGATTTGGGTGACCTTGCACTCTACGTCGCTGGGTATTTTTCCGATGCGCTTCATAACCAAAGTGTCGATGAAGACTATTATGTGAGTATGGGCGGTAATGCGTATTCATGCGTCGCCGACCTCATGAGTACCCAACGCAAAGGCGATGGTATCGCAGATATCTATGCCGAGATGTCTTCGAAATTCGAAAGTCTTGTAAGGCTTCTTAACGAAGTGAGTACTGAGAATTTCTCGACTGGACGTGACCTGGTCAATCTCTACGACCGCTGGTTACGAACCGGTAGCCCGAAAGCGCATAAAGTTCTGCTGGAACAGGGACTGATTACATCCTTTTCGTCTTTGTCAGGCGAAGATTAAAATGGGCGTTTTGCGAAATATCCAGCTAGGTCTAGAGCGTTATTACGACCTGGTACCCTTCATGGATGTCGAAGACTGCCGTCTGCAGCGGGTTGGCGATGTCGGGCACGACCGCGAATGCCTCATGGTTCGAACGCGTGGGGATTATGTTGAGCTTGGTCTCTTCGTAGACCCGGAACTTGAAGAACGCGCCGCCGAGTTTCATGGATTGGGTGGCCCAGGACTCGATGCATGGGCTGCCTTGGTCGAGGGCGTTAGCCATTTCCTCTATGTCGGACATTGCGGGACCTTCGACCGAAGGGTGTCGCTCAATGAGCTGGAATACCAAGCGGAGATCGATAAGTTTCTCTTCACCGCAGCAAGCTTTGCCCAGGATTCCGAAGAGCTGAGTGGGCAACTCGTGGTTCTCTATCGACAGCTATTTTTTGGATGGTCCTACGTGGGTGCAGGGGATAGCCGTTTCGAGCTTTATCGGGATGCGAACCGACGTGCACAGGCACTCTGTGCCCGATGGCTCGAAGACGTGAAAAAACGACAGTGGGGTCTGGCCGACCTTCAGCGTGAAGGTCGTCGTTTTTATCGGAAGAATTTCGAAGGTAAGAGTCGGGCACCGATGGCGAAAAGCCTAGCGCCCTGATGAATCAATCGTTCTGAAGACGTTCGTTGATGTCCTCGCTGAGGATATCTTGCAGCTTTTCCCGCGCCCAAACGTGTCCCGCAGCAATCTCGCGAAGCGCAGTAACCGCAGCTTTGTTTTTGGCAGCATCAACCGTTGGAGTTGCCCCTTTGAGGAGTTGACGGGCACGCTGCGCAGCCAAAATAACGAGTGCGAAGCGGTTATCGATGTTCTCAAGGCAATCTTCTACGGTAACGCGAGCCATACTGACCTCCAATAAGGTGAACGACGGCGGGTAGCACTTGTTCCGAGGTGTGTCAACTCCAAGCTACTTCGCCCAGACATCTCCGACACTTACGTCAGCTTTCATTGGAACCGCATGAATCCATTGAGCACCAGCTTCTTCCATTGCGGTGCGAACAAGCTGTCCAAGCTGCTCAGCATCGTTCCGGTTACCCTCCACGAGAATTTCGTCGTGGACCGTATGAACTAGATGCGCGTCGAGCTTTGCAGAGAGCAGGGCATTTCGGATTCGGGCAAGCGCCAGCTTGGTAATGTCGGCGCTGCTTCCCTGGATCGGCATATTTCGAGCGACACGGGTAGTTTTAGGGTCTTTGGGGTCCACAAGAAGGGTGCGCCCACTCACGCTTGCGATCGAGCCCTCGCGGACCCCGCGCTGACTTTGAGTATCCAGAAAGCCCCGAACTTTGGGGAATTGATTGAAATAATCGTTCATGAGGGTCTGCGCTTCGTGTTTCTGAATCGAGAGACGTTTGGCCAGACCGTCGGCACCCATGCCGTACATCAGGCCAAAGTTGATGGCCTTGGCTCGATGTCGGAGCTCCGCGTTGTGCTCTTTGCTCACCTCGGTTCGCCAGATCTTGGAAGCGACTTTCGCATGAAGGTCTTCGCCTTTCAGGAACGCTTCTTGAAACGTTTCATCGCCGCTCATTTCCGCCAAGATCCGAAGCTCACAGCCGGCGTAATCGGCGACGACTAGGACCCGCTCAGCCGGCGCGCAGAAGGCATGGCGTGCTTCGTCTTCAGCAGAGATACTCTGGAGGTTGGGTGAGTGGGAGGAGAGTCGTCCAGTGCTTGCCCCGATCTGTTCAAATCTCGAACGTAGGCGTCCATCGCCTCGATCAAAGCTCAGAAATCTTCCGCCATAGGCGCGGATGGTCTGCTGAGCTAGGAGAAGCTGCTCGAAGCATGCTCCTAACGGTGGAGGAAGTGTCATCAGCGTGTCGCGTTTGGTGTCGGTCACCTGGATCCCGGCGCTTTTGAGAGCGGCTTGGAAGGCCTTAGGGTTGTTGAGGAGCTCTTCGGAGAGGCTGAGCCCCTGACCTCCCAAGGTCTCAAATGCTTTTGACCGGGCTTCTTCGTGGCGTCTTAGCATTGCATCCCAGCGTTGCCGGTCGAAAGGCAGGCCATACCATTCGAGGTCCGCGATAGCAGTGGTGGTCCCAGTCTCAAGGCGAGATGCCTCAACCAGGCCCTGACGCTTTAATAAGGGGGTGACGATCTTGGTCCAGGCCGCGATGGTTGTGACATTGGTACTTAAGGCAGTGAGTCCGTCCTTCGGATCGGCGAGCGGCTCAAGCCCACGCGCTTGGAGCGCTTGAGGGACATCTTTGAATTCTCGGCCGGCTAGGAGGAGCTTTTCGGTGGTCTCGACATCAATCCAACGATGACGCGTCGTGACGCCTTTGGCGCGGAGTTGGTTGATAGTATCCACGGCGCGTGTTGAGGCAATAATCGAAGCAAGCTCAAGCACCTGCTCCAGCGTTTCCTTTTGTGGGGCGAGAAGGCAGCATCCTGCCGCGGTGCCGCACGCGAAGATGCGAGCGGCTCCTTTGCGCCAGTCTGGTTCGTAGACGAGCAGGGTGAGGATGGGGGGTTCTCCCTCGAGCAATCGACGGACCTCCGACAGTGCTGCCTCACCTTTTAACACCCCAGCCCTCCGTTTCTCTTGCTCATGGATGGTTCTGCTCGTTAGATAGCTCTCATGAGCGAACAAGGCCATATCCTAGTTGTCGATGACGAGTTAGGAATCTTAGATTCTGTCAAAAGGACGCTCGAACGCGAAGGCTTACGCGTCACAACGACCGACAGCGGGGAAGTGGCTCTCGACCTTTTGCGACGCGATGACCCCATTGACGTAATTCTCGCCGATATCATGATGCCGAAGATGAATGGTGTTGAGCTTCTGCGGGCCGTCCGCGCGATCTCCCCTTCGGTCGACGTTGTGATGATGACCGCGTTTGGCACAGTCGAAAACGCAGTCGAGTGCATGCGCGCCGGTGCCTATGACTTCATCACAAAGCCGTTGAAGCGGGCGATGGTCATCCGAGCGGTACAACGGGCGCTTGAGCGTGGTGCACTGATCAGAGAAAACGCAAACCTACGGCAGCTGGCCGGTGAAGAAGCGCGAGAGTCGTTTGCTGTTGGAGGTTCCGCGGTCTTTAACTCCCTGTGCGAGACCCTCAAGACGGTTGCACCTGCACGCGTTCCCATCGTCTTTAATGGTGAACAAGGCTCAGGTCGCACGCATCTCGGAGAGGCGGTGCACCGCTGGTCGGGTCGCCAAGGTAGCTTTCATTCTCTTCAGCTCCGCGCCGTTCCCGCCGATACAGTCTCCGCCTTGCTCTTTGGTGATTCGGACGCTGGCGAGGGCGTGTTGATGTCGTCGTCGCAGGATACTGTCATGCTGTCTGGGGTAGAGGTGATGGAGCCTGAGCTCCAGACCAGGCTCTCATCCTGGCTTCGGGCACTTGAGTCCGACCAAGATCCTGCCGCGGCTCGACTGGTTGTGCGTGTTTCGGGGGACCTTAAGCATTTGATGGACGAAGGACTGCTGGAAGAGTCTCTCTATTACGCGTTGTCCGTTGTCGAGTTGAAGGTTCCGCCATTGAGGTTACGGCGCGGTGATGTTGTCGAGCTTACCGAGTACTTTTTGTCATTGGCTCGAGATGAACACCGCCGCGAAATTGCTTGGTTTTCTGATGGTGCTCTCGCAGCGATGGATGGCTATCAGTGGCCCGGAAATGTGCGCGAGCTTAAAAATACTGTGGACCGCTTGGTGCTGATGCACAAAGGAACCTTGGTTCAGGTGGATGATCTTCCAAAAGACATTCAGGCGGAGCGTGCAGCTGAGGACGAGGGATTTCAGATTCCTTTTGGGATGCCCTTGGATGAAGTTGAGCGCCGTATTATACGAGGCACCCTCGAACGAACCGGCGGCGATAAACAGGTCGCAGCTCGGCTCTTAGGGATTGCAGCTCGTACGATTTATCGAAAGCTCGACGAGCTTTAAATTTGTGACATTGTTTTTGTGAGGAGATTCGAATGGCCGCAGTGGACGGTGCCAAGTGGGCACCTCTTATAGCAGCAGACCTTAACTTACCATTGGCCGGCGTGAATGCCGTCATCGAGCTGTTGCTTGCGGGCAATACCGTGCCCTTTATTGCGCGGTACCGAAAAGAAAAAACCGGTGCCTTGGATGAAGTTCAGATTGCGACAATTCAAGAGCGTCACGCCTATGTCGTTGAGATGGAGGACCGCCGTAAGACGATCCTCGAGTCGATCGAGAGTCAGGGAAAGCTCACCGAAGAACTCAAAGCCAAAATCTTGAAGGCGAATACCAAGTCTCAACTCGAAGACTTGTATTTACCATATAAACCAAAGCGCCGAACCCGCGCGATGATCGCCCGAGAGCGAGGGCTAGAGCCGCTCGCGCAAGCTGTGCTTGACCCGAGTCTTCGCAAGGGCAGTCCGGAAGAGATGGCTGCAGCTTTTGTGGACCCTGAGAAAGAGGTTGCGGACGTCGCGGCTGCTCTTCAAGGGGCCAAAGATATTATGGCTGAGCTTATTTCGGAGACACCTGAAGTACGTGCATCGCTTCGAGACACTATGTCGAAAGAGGGCGTATTGGCATCGGTTCAGATGGACCCGACCAAGCAAGAACGGACTAAATTCGAGCAATACTATCAACACTCCGAACCAATCTCCAAGGCTCCTTCTCATCGTTACTTAGCGATGCGTCGAGGGGAGCGCGAAGGTGTCTTACGGCTGGAACTTCAAGTCGAAGATTCTCGGATGTTGGGTATCGTGGAAGACAAGGCTCAGATTCGAGGAAGCGGTCCTTGGGAGCTTTTGCATAAAGAGTCGGCGCGTGAGAGCTGGCGTCGCCTCCTACAGCCGAGCCTGGAAACCGATGTTCGAACCGAAGCAAAGCTGAATGCAGACCGCGAAGCGGTTGAGATATTTGCGGAGAACTTGAAGAATCTCATTTTAGCC
>JAYYQC010000402.1:0-10092 GCA_036128675.1 Myxococcota bacterium
TGATGAACCTTCTGAGTAATGCCGCGGATGCAATCCGTGGGTCGGATGTGGGTGAGAGGTCCTTAATCCGGGTACGCGTCGAGTCATTTCTGGATGAAGCTGAGCGACCATTCATACGCCTTTGCGTGTCAGATAGTGGTCCAGGGATCGCCGCCGAATTGGTCGATAAAGTTTTAGAGCCCTTCTATACCACAAAGGCGGTAGGTGTAGGTACCGGCCTCGGTATGTCGATTGTGATGAAAATAGTGCAAGCCCACCACGGAAAAGTGTCCATACAAAATTGCCGAGAGCTTAGCGGTGCTGCTATTGTAGTCTTACTACCTCAGCGGGGTGTTGATGAAGCTGAAGTTTAAAAAAGCGTTTGAAGCCATGGAAGCGGCTAAAAGTGCTGCGGAGCCCAAGTCGAATCATCGTATCTTAATCGTCGATGATGAGGCCCCTAACCTGGAGTCCCTGCGCGACATCCTTGGAAGTTCTTACCCTGTGACCACCTGCCTTCGTGCCGGCGAGGCTCTCGAAAAGATTGCCGCGGGTGAAGATTATGCGGTTATCATCAGCGACTATATGATGCCTGAGATGAGTGGGGTGGAGTTCTTTAAAGAACTGAAACAACGCCAGCACTCAGCGCCCCGGATTATGGTCACGGGGTTCGCCGCTCTCGACAACGTTATCGCGGCCATCAACGACGGCGGTGTTTTTCAATACGTGACGAAACCTGTTCGTCCTGAGCAGCTGGAGCTTGTCGTTAAGGAGGCGGTCGCTCTCCGAGAAATGAAGGACGAGAACGGCAGATTGCTCTCGTTGGTCAAAGAGCTACTGGAGCGCAATTCTGAGCTCGTCAAGGATGTTCAATCGCTTGGGGGTGACTTAACGAAGGTGCCGGAAGCGAAGCCCTTGGAGAAGCCTCGACGCGTGCAGCTCTCCGTATTGATGGTCGATGTGCGAGGTTTTAGTAAAGCGGTGGAGAACACCTCAGCTGAGGGGGTCGTTGGTGTACTGCAGCAGATCTTCAAGCCAATTCACGATATTGTTTACGAGAGCGGCGGTATCATCGACAAACATTTAGGTGATGGCGTTATGGCTATCTTCGGACTTTCGGGGACCACGACGACCAGTACCGCGCTCGTTAGCGCGGAACGCATTGCCAAATCGATCTCGGCCACACTTCGTGGTCTTCCGGAGCAGTACGCAGATTTAAAGGTCTCATTTGGGCTCGCTGGTGGTGAGGTCGTCTTGGGTATGCTTGGCTCGCAACACCGCTCTGAACTGGCGGTCATCGGACGGCCTGCCAATCTAGCTTCGCGCCTTCAGGAGTTTACGAAGGTCGCTCTGCATGAGCCGGGTGGGGCAGAATTATTTGGAGAATTCGACCGAGTGATGGGCTTAATTGACGCCAAGATGTTTGATGGGTACGACCTACAAATTGAGCGAATCAAGCTGACCGATGAGTTCTCAATTCGCGATTTCGAGGATGTCCGCGAGGTTGGGATTATCCGAAGTTAAAGAGCGTCTTCAAGACATTGCATGCACACCAAGCTATCTGGAACCCGTTTTAATCTACCGTACCCGATCGGGTCTTCACAGCTGCGGCAAATACCGACAAGCTCATCATCCCACTCGTTTAGCAGCCGTTGTATTTTTGCAAGTGATTGCCGAGCTTTCGCTAGTTGAGCTTTAGCCATATGTTGCTGTTGCATCGCGTCGAGTCGGGTCAACCGACCCAGAGAGGCGTCTGGCGCGACCGGTGCACTATTTTCGGCATACTGCTCAATGCTGATAACCAGCTCTTTTTCTTTGGCCTTAAGAAGCGCGTGAATCTCAGATTTTTGTTTCGTTGTGAGTTCTTTGGGTGCTGGGTGCATCGGGCGTCTCTTTCATTGTTTACCCGTAGGCCAAAGCGACGAATCGGTGAGTCGTATCGTGCATAGCCTTCAGTCTGTCGGTCGATTACTTCCATCACGATCAATCAAGGTCAAGGAGGTGCCCTTCAGGGCGAGTGCTCTCTATCTGTGTGAAGCGTTAGGTTGATGGATTAAGGAATCGCGCAAGAGAGAGTTGCAAGTGGGTCGATGGTTCCACTCTCCCAGGTTACCCTTAGGGCACTCTCGGTGCAGTTGTTGGCCTCGTCGCAGGTGGTCACTTCGAATTCTGTGATTGTCTCACAAGGAACCCGACTCTGGAGATAGTCACCGGGTATCACGACACGCTCGGGAGCGAGGGCACCGGCTGGGGTTCCTATCACGAGAGCGTCCAAAGTGACGGGTACGGCGTCTTCACAGGCGGCGGAGATCGAATGCGACGCCGCGATACCATCTAAGCCATCATCGCCGGTACCGAACCACGACAAGGTGAGTGTGCCAGATGGGTACGGTGACCTGGTGACACTGATATCAGCGAGTCCGAGAACAAAGTGGTCGGCCAGTTGGGGCAATGAAAGTTCGATTCTTATGACCGAACACGTGAGTCCAGCGGTACGAGGAATGAGTCTGATGCCCTCGTCTACCGATGATGCTTCTAACTCCAACAACTCGGGGAGGGTACTCTCGCCGTCGCAGGATGCGGCCTGAACCTCGGCGAGATATGACTCGAATCCTGGGATGTGATGCAAGGTAACGTCTTGGATGCGGGTTTGATTCGCGAGTGCTACCTCTACCAAAAGTGCCTCGCTCTCTTGCGCCAGAGAGTAGACCGTTCCGGGGTCTCGGTCAGTGAGTGCAAGGGTATCGCGGGTGGTTAGTAGGTTGAGTGATTCGGTGTCAGGCCCGACGGCTATGGAGCTGATGGGGGCCTCTGCGCCAGTTTGTGCGTCGAGATTCGCAATGAGACCAGTGATACACGCAGGAGCCTCCGTATCACTTTCTTCACCGATCTGGACCCGAATGGAATTGGATGGAAACGACCGATTACCTGCTTCATCAATCGCCTGTATTTGAATTTCATAACGGCCATCCGGCATGGTGTTGCCGTTAAACGCCGCTGCGAGAGTTCCATCATCGGCGGTGTTGACGCTCAGAGGGAATTCCCATTGCGGCGCAGTGTCAGCGATGACATCGAGCGCATGGTCATTGAACGTGATGACATAGTCCGCGACGCCATGAAGTCCATCATCACCGCTCGCGCTAAACGAGAGAGCCAAGCTGCCCGCAGTGTTGGTCGCCTCGATGAATGTGACTGGCGCGGGAGCTACATCGGTCGTTACGATAGAACTCTGTTCAAGTGGTCCCAAGAGTCCAGCTTCATCCCGACCACGTATCCCGATGAAGACCCTTTCCTCGCCGGGTAAATCACTCAGACGATGCAAGACGAGAGATCCAGGGATAAAGGGACCAACCTTCTCCGAGGCGTTAACTTCTGCACCATTGATGGAGATGACTTCTGTTCCGGAAGTGGTGAGCTCGCCTGTACTCCAGAAAACCTCAAGGTGACTTAGCCCGCCACTCAGACCGTCGTCGCCGGGTGGTGAGAAACTAAGTACGACTTCCGCCGCGGATGCCCTTGGCTCTTGTACTTTGAATTCACTCAGTGCGGTGAAGACTTTACCATCGCGGATACCACCGTCCTCCGCGACCCACCTTACCAACGTCGCAGTGGTGCTAGGAAATGCAAACGCGTAGTCCTGATTTGCTATGATGCCATCGCTCGAGCCCGTTGATACGGTCTGCCACTCGGTTCCATCTTGAGAAATATCGATGCGCCAATTCTCCGGGAAGAGATCGATAAACTCCTCATCGATTGTAAAGGCTGTCATTTCAATTGCAGAATCTGCTGGTAATGTTACCGCTAACCATTCTTCGCTCTGCAGCTCGCTCGGTGCTGAAACCCAGCTCGTATTTAAATCCGAGTCAGTCGTGAAGTCAGCGGCCCAGCCCTCTGAGAGCTCTGATGAAGCGCCTACCGAAAGGCCAGAGATAAAGCGGGGTGCGTCTACTGCATTGACGATGTCCAGGTTCGTGACCGGTCCAGGCGGCGTGAGGTCGAGGGTTGTTGCCACTGTAAATACCGCGAGACTTGGTAAGCCGAATTCATCGAGCGCGCGAACGCCGATTGAGTAGGTGGTGTTTTGCATCAGGCCACTAAGGCTGAACTCGGTGATTTGACCGGCAAGACGGACTGCAGGATTCAAGGTGACGTCCACCGGTACAAGTGCGTTCAGGCTGTCCTCGTCGAGTGTGTCGGTGCTGATGAAGACCTCAAGAGAAGTGACCGGCTCGGTTCCCAGCTCGCCTTCATCGCTTGGTTCGGTTACTTCGCATTCAAGTGCCGGTAGGTCTGAATTCTCAGCAGCGGAACAGCTAAGTGCGGTGGGAGGATTTGGGGCGACTGGTGCTGTTGAACCGAATGCCGCCGGTGACCAGCTACCACGGTTATCTTCTTCATCGATTGCACGGATGAACACCGCGTAGGTGGTCTCTGGGTTCAAATCGGTGAGCGTACGGCTCTCTTGTGTACCGGATACAAGAGGCTCTGGGTCTGAGAACCGGAGGCCAACGGTTCCGAGCTCTGGTCCACCGGAGGCATTGTACTCGGCCTCAGTCATGACCACCACCTCGTAGTAGGCCGCGCGTCCGTCTTGACCGTCATCACCGACTGCCGTGAACCGGATATCTAGACTCGCATCGTTCGTTCCTGGTTCCGCGATGAGGTCTAGAATCTGTGCCGGTGCAGTGGGATCTGAGGTTTTAAAGAGAACGATGTTTTCCGAGACGGATGACTGTCCCTCGGGAAATTGTGGTGAGCGATAATCATCAAATGCGACCATAAAGACACAATGACCACTGTTGGGTGTGAGGTCGGTAAGGAGAATCGCCTCCCGGTTACCACCTTCGAGTGGTGTAGAGTAATTGAGCAAGAGCGAATAACTATCCGTATCGCCAGGGCAGCTATAGAGACCTTCATCATCGGCAAACGCTTCGTGGTGGTAGAACTCGTACCGTTCAGCGAAACCAGCGCCATCGTCATCACCGGGCGCTAAGAAAATCATTTCTGCGGTGGAAGCACCGATGCTGCCTGGCGCTAGGGTAAACGTCCCTGGTGCAATTCTCGGGGTGTTGCTGAGTGATGATTGGGGTAGGGTTCCCACGTTTCCATCTTCATCTAGGCCCACGATGGCTACGAAATAGGCGGTCTCTGGGTTGAGCCCATTAATCTGCCCCTGAACACTTCCCTGTGGTGTCGATTCCAGGGAGTCGAGCTCGATAAAAGTTAAGCCTTGGGCTACCTGACAGAGGTTTCCGCGGGTACAGGTCGCATCTACATCGCTGATAGGAAGTGTGTCGAGTTGTTCGGGTTTCACGATTGCGTAGTAGTGGCTTATCGTATTTGGGATCGCTGTTGCGTCCGCCGGTGCGAAATCGGCCTCAAGCTGTGTCGCAAGGTCGGTGGCGGTCAGGAACACATTCGTGACGGCGGTCGGCTTGACTGTATCGAGGTATGCAGCCTGGATGTTACTCTTTGTCTCATTTTGATGATCATCGGTCGCTACCAGTTGAATGCAGAGTAATCGGTCGGTCTCGAGATTGGTCAAACTGAATGTTGTTGTACTCCCGGGCTCGACCGAGGGCAGGGCCGTTGTATTGCTATCAACGCTTCCATTAAGACAAACAGTCGTTGTTGCGTCCGCGTAGCCCCATCGAATTTCGGTGGTGACATCTGTACCGCTCAATTCATTGTCACCAGGTGCAAGGTAGGTGAGTGCGACACCCCGTCCGTCAATGTCCTCGGTGAGGACCGGCTCATCAACTGTAGGGAATACCATTTGCGTCCAAGCGGTTGCGTTGGAGGGAGAGCTACCACGATTTCCCTCATCGTCGATTGCGAAGACGACGAGATAATACTGAGTCTCATCGAGCAAGCCGGAAACACTCGCCTCAAGCTTACCGTCGATGCGTGGTGTCGTTTCGAGTGTGAACGTACAGATTGCTTCTGTGCCTTCACCGATACAGCCCGGTTCTTGGGATACCTCCGCGTTGGACTGGAAGAGGGTGGTACTGAGGGCGACTCGATAAGCAGTCGCATCTCCATCTTGGCCGTCATCGCCGGTCGGAGCGAAAACCAGATCGAGGGTTCCGCGCAGCTCAGATGGGCTAGCCGAAACCGGTCCTACCGATCCCGGCGGTGTAATATCAGCGACAACAATAGCTTGTCCTGTAGTGCTGATTTGAGATTGGGCGTTGTCATCCGTAGCTTTGACCGCAACTGAATAGGACTCTCCATCATTCGGGCTAAATGAGAATGATTGAATATTCCCTGCACCGGCTGGAACCAGCGTTTGGTTCACAATTGTTGCATTTACGTAGTTTGCGTCAGTGATTGGTGTCGTCGCATATCTGATTTGGTACGTAGAGACCGTCCCTTCATTCTGGTCATCACCGGGCTCGATAAATGTGCAGTCGACGCGCGGTGCTTCGCTTGGGTCTGCTTCGCAGTTGAGTTCAAATTCTGCCGGTCCAATGAGTGGGATAGTTAGCGACGCTGGGTTACTTTCCGGGTCTACACTGTCTGTGTCATCGTCTACCGCAAGGATTGCGATCCGCTGAATTGAGCCTTCGTCAAATCGAGTTAGCTCAATCGTGCGCGGCGTATCAGCACAAGTCTCGCTGGCAGAGAGAGTCTCAAGTCGGCAGAGCGAAGGATTGGTACAGGTGACAGGACGTTCGGCACCGCCAACCCAGGAATATACCTTTAATTCGGTTAAACAGCCGACATCTGCGTCGTCACCCGTCTCTGTGAATGTACAAACAACGGGGCGCTCATCCATGAGTTCTTCACTCAGGCTACACATGAGGTCTTCGATAGCGCTTGGGGAAATAGCGGGGATAACCACATCGACACCTGGGCTGAAATCACCAAAGCTTGCTTGGTCAAATGCTTGGACCTTGATGGTATGCGCCATGTTCTCCGTTACCGGGGCAAAGTCGAAGGTGTGGTTTGTACCTGGCTCATCGATATCGTCGACGAAATCAAAGGTTCGACTTGTACCATCCGCCAACTCGACACCGATACGGTAGCCCAGGGGTGCTCCGCCACTGGCCCCGTCATTACCAGTTCCGATGAAAGAACAACGAATCTGAGCGTCGCTTTCGACAAATGAACAAGTGAGATCAGTAATGACGCCCGGCGGTACCACGGGCGAGGTTTCTGATGGCTTATTGGACCATTCTGACACATTGTTTTCAGCATCGACCGAACGGATGCTAAAGCAATAGCGGGTCTCGTTTTCGATGGTGATTGCATTGGTGGTCTGATTGCCAACTGTAAAAACTTGGCTACCACCGGGTGCTAGAGGTACCAAATCTAGGTCAATGACTTCGAAGGCATCGAGCGAGAAAATATCATCACAGGATTGGTTGGGAAGCGCAGCTTGATAACCCAATTGATATCGATCTGGACGTCCGGTTCGGCCGACGGAGTCAGCGGGAGCGCTAAAAGCCAATTGAAAGGTGGCTGCCACATTTCCAGGCAAAACATTCAGATCATTGACGGTTGTGGGAGGCGTAAGATCAGGTGTCCAGCACGTTGCCTTCGCTACTTCATTGAATGGACTTCTATATCCCCAATCATCGTAGGCGATAACGCCAAAGAGTAGCTCTTCGGCTTGGCCCAACGGCGTTTCAAGTTCACCGTTTAAGAGCCGGAATTTGAGGTTGCCATTCCCTGCCGGCAATGGCCCAGTAACAACTTGACCTTCCTCGAGAAGGCTGAGCGACGTGAGACTGGCTGCGGATCCCCATCGTAATTGATGCTCCTCGGCGAGACCTTCGGCACCATCATCCCCAGCTGGACGAAAGATGACCTCCATACCTAAGAGACCGCCGTCCTCGGTGAGGGGCTGACAAAGTGTAATAGCTGGGTCGTTTGGTGCGATTCCTTCCGAACGGAATGATACGACGTTCGATGTTCCGAAGGCATCGATATCATCAACGGTGTCAATCCGGATATAGTGTCGTTCCTCGGGGGTGAAGAGGAACATCGAGATATCCAAAATTTGTGGGTAGCCAGGGAAGGTTGGCTGCGCGAGATTGGGGACATCGAGATCAACCACGAGTCCTAGTGCAAGCGCTGAATCAAACGCGTCGCTGCCGCAGACAATTTCATTGTCATCAGTTGATTCGCATAAAGTTAATAGCCCGGCTTCTTCGAGCGCCGAGTGAGCGACGGTGCGAACGACGTATCTCGAGGCATACCCTCGCATGGTATCATCGCCGACGGCCGTCAGGTTGCATCGAAGTATACCTGTGAGACGCTCGCAATTGAGGTCTGCAATATCTGCAGGTGGAAAAATGGGTGTGGTCAGCGAGACTGTGTTGGATACACTCGAGTTGCCCCGTTCATCATAAGCGGTTAGCTGAAAGTAGTAGAAGGTCGCTTCGTCGAGGTCATTAAACGTGACGGTATCGGCTCCTCCGCCATTGATATTGGTTGAGAACTCTACAACCCGCGCATTGGCAGGGGTGTCACTCCAGATCCTCATTTCGTAATGGTCAACAACGCCATCCAGGTCATCATCTCCTGGCGCGGTCCAAGTGCAAATAGCACCTAAATTGGCGGCAGAGCCTTCGCAATCAAGGTCTTCCACGTCGGCAGGATCTTCATCGAGGGTCCGGCGAGTAGCCACATTGGACCAATTTGAGACATTCTCATTACCATCTAAGCTTCTGATTCTGAGAGCATAGAACTGCTCCGGTTGAAGGCTCACTTCACCATTTTCGGTGTCTAAACCAATTGCAATGGTCTGAAGTGTCCCTGCCACTTCAGCTCCGGGAGTTACTTCGACGATTGAACCACGCCCTTCAGCGGCGGCCTCTTCGCTTGTTGCAATGAGGATTTCATAGTTAGACGCTTGCCCGCTGCGATGTTTCGGATCATGAGGTGCTCGAAACTCGAATGTCAGCTGTCGCAATGCATCGGCTTCTGGAGGCAGGATTGTCAGGTCGTCGATTGCCTCCGGTGGTGTGAGGTCCGGGGTTTCGAGGGTGCAAGTTGATGTCCCGGTCGAGACCTCTTCTTCACCTAAACGACGTGATGTCGCAAAGGCACGCAGTGAGACCGTATGGTGAGTACCGTCTTCGAAGGCTTCGAAGACCGACGCGCCATTGGTATTAAGCTCCGGCTGGCTTCGAATCTGGATCTCAAGTTCAGTAATGGTCGAGAAGGTACCATCTTCGTCACGACCATTACCGCTTCGGCTGACGCCGATTCCGTTACCAATACTGACGCGTTGACAGCTGCTGGTTTGAGGTCCAAGTCCATCCGGCAGTGGCACAACTTCGCGTTTACTGACGCAGATTTCGTAGTCAGTGGCGACATCATCTCGTCCATCGTCGTAGGCGCTACCATCCTGGCCAACTGGTCCGAACTTGACCTCGAGATAAGAGAGTGGCCCCTTGACGCCAGGTGTTTCCTGTTTGCAAGAGATTCCAGGCGTATCGGGTGGCTCGACGAGCATTCGGGTGATTTCGCTGGTGACTGTCATCGGAGACCAGGCCCCGGCTGCGTTTTGCCAGCGAATCCCAAAGATCACGTCGTCCTCAGGTTTAGGCCCTCTGACGACTAAATTTTCGACGTTTTGCGGGTCGAGTGGTGCATCGGTATTGAGCTGAGTTCCTTGGTTTAGCAAGAGGTCATCCCAATCAGCGACGGGTGCGTTGGGGGCAACCATCCAGCGCAAGTCATAGCGTCCTGCAGGTCCACCACGAGGTAATACGTAGTCAGTTGGGCTCATAAATGAGATAGCGATCTCGCGAGATGACACATCATCAATGCTGAAGCTGATAGGTTCGGTAGGTGGTGCGGTTCTTGAGAAGAGGA
Source organism: Myxococcota bacterium (assembly GCA_036128675.1). GTDB lineage: Bacteria > Myxococcota > XYA12-FULL-58-9 > XYA12-FULL-58-9 > JABJBS01 > JAYYQC01. Next base: position 9,808 of record JAYYQC010000402.1, read on the forward strand.
GTCGATTTGACAACCTGGTTCTAGCGACTTGCTGCGTACTGTCATTATGAATACGCATAGCGAGAGCCAATGTCTCTCGCGAATCATTGGTCGAGGTATCGAGAATCATTCCACAGCTCAGCTGCGTACCGTCGATGGTACAGGCTCCATTTAGAACGCTGAGGGTTGAACCATCGTCACAAGACTGTAGAGACAGGCCCTGACTGCTTGACCAGCCATCCACTGTATAGACTTTTGCGACACAATGGGCCTCATCCCAGGTCCAAGCATCGAGGGTCCGTCCTT
>JAYYQC010000403.1:0-10000 GCA_036128675.1 Myxococcota bacterium
CATGAGATTCCTGGAACACTGTCGCGCCTGGAGTGGGTCGACACTTCTCCAAGAGTTCGACGATTCACCCAATGGGTTTCACGGTGTTGGTAATTTGCAGGGCTGGCTTCGAGAGTTGATCCGGCCTTTCGCGTTTCATCGACAAACGGCGGTGAGCCGAATCGCCCTAAAAGCGACCGATATTGAGGTTCTCGGTCCAGAGGAGTCTCTGGGGACTTTTGATGCGGTCATCGCCACGGTCCCCGCCCCGCAAATGGCCCCCTTGGTCAGCGTTGATCTTCGAGCTGACCTTCGACCTCTCGATGAGATAGTCTATCAGCCCAGCATTGTGGTCGCGGCCGCTTGGCCTGAGGGGGCAGCCCCCCCAGAAGCTGAACTCTCTCGATGCCTCGGCGGTGGTACAGTCGCTCAGCAGCATGGGGCACCGGGGCTCTCGACTTGGACGATTGAAGCGCCTCCTCAATGGAGCGGTGACCATCTAGAAATGTCGAAAGATGAATTAAGTCAGCTCTTTATACGGGCCTGCGAAGAAGCCGGTGAGGCTCCTCCACTTGAGGCCTGGGCGCATCGGTGGCGTTATGCTCGGGTTGAGCGGCCTCTGGGAGCACCGTTTTGGTCCGAGAAGACCCATCGCCTCTTTTGGGCTGGCGATGGAGCCTTCGGTGGAGGCGTTGAGGGGGCTTGGTGCTCAGGGGAGCGTGCCGCGGCGGCCTTGCTTGCGCGTTTCAGAGATGGTTTGCCCCAAGAGGGGTGATCCTCTGCTCTCTTCGTGATAGGCGACCGCCAGCGCGGCGGACGCCGCAGATCAGGGGAGCAAGCAAATGACAAAGCTCAGTGGTCCATCCTCGGTGGCGGGTAACCGTCCTGGCAGTAAGATGTATCCTGTTAGCCCGCTCGGCGTGAAGGAGGCTGGCGTACCAACGGGCCGAGAGGTCGAGTGGGAACCGTTGGTCGATTACCGCCGAAATGGTGTCAGTGAAACGACCATTCATGGCGCGGTAGCTTGGGCGCACGGCGGTGAAATCGTTCACTCGTTTGGTGGAAACGTTCTCTGCTACGGACGTAGCATGATGAAGCCGTTCTTGATGAAGATCTTTGCTGACGAGCTGGGCGGCGTGCTGAACTGGGACCAGAAGGCCATCAGCGTCGCAAGCCACAACGGCGACACCGAGCATGTAGCAGCCGCGCAATCCATTCTTGAAGAATCCGAATACGGATTGATGCAGACACCGCTTGATGTGCCGTTGATTCAGTTCGGTCGGCAGGTTCGAAGGCCCCGTCGCTGGTACCATACCTGTTCCGGCGAGCATGCGGCTGTCTTGAGAGGCTGCAAGCTAAAGGGGTGGGATAGAGTTGGCTACACGCTGCCTTCTCATCCGATGTTCGATGAATATATCGAGGTTCTACGTAAATATCTCGGTGAGGATTGGAGTCCCATTAAAGTGGCGAGGGATGGGTGCGGTCTTCCGACGGTTTCGAATACGGTCGGAGAACTGGCTCAGCTTCTCAGTGGTCTAGCGATGGACCAAAATGAGGACTGGATTTGGGAAGCCATGGTTAAGAAACCCGATTTGGTCGGTGGCTTCAACCGCCTCGATTCTACCGTCATCAAGGCAGGTAAGGGTAAGGTTATCGCTAAAGAAGGCGCTGATGGTCTGCTTGGCATGGCGATTATCCATCCGGACTATCCCAAGGGGCTTGGTGTCGCAATCAAGATTGCTCATGGATGGAACTCTCAGGCCACGTGGTACATTGCGCGGTCAGTTCTTGGCGTCCTGGGCTTTGAGTTACGTAATCCATATCCTCTTCACCGACAGAAGGCATTTATTGTGTCGAATGTTGTACCAGAATCTCTAGAGTCTAAGCTTGACGAGATCCCAACTTGGGACGAATGGGACCCGGATCAAGACCGATTCGTTGATGAGGTTTTGGAATTGATGAACCGGGGCTAAGGTTTGGGGAAATAGCTATGACTGAACATCTTGTGCTGAATTACATCGACGGACGAAAAGTTCCTGCGATTGACCGAAAGACCTTTGAAAACATCAATCCCGCAACTGGTCAAGTGATTGGGGAGTGTCCGCGAAGCCAGCTGGAAGATGCCGATGCCGCAGTGCTGTCATCTGAACGAGCCTATAAAGTATGGAGTAAGACGCCGTTGGCGGAACGCTCGGCGGTCCTTGAGAAGACTGCGAGTCTGATTGAGTCTCGACTCGAGGAGTTTGCGCGAGCAGAGTCGCGAGACACAGGGAAGCCCATCGCGGTGAGTATGGCGGTCGATATTCCTCGCTCGGTTGCAAATTTGCGATTTTTCGCCAGTGCCGTGCGGCATGACCAAACAGGCTGTCATGCGATGGATGATGCACTTAACTACACGACGCGGTCTCCGGTGGGGGTCTTCGCCTTGGTGACACCTTGGAATCTTCCTCTCTATCTCTTGACCTGGAAGTTATCGCCGGCGCTCATTATGGGAAACGCCGTCGTCGCCAAACCGAGTGAAATGACCCCTACAACTGCGACCTTACTTGCGGAAGTTCTGACGGAAGCCGGACTACCTGATGGGGTTTTTAATGTTGTCCATGGTTTTGGTGCCGAGATTGGCGGTCCACTGGTATCTCACCCTGTGATACGGGGCGTCTCTTTTACGGGAGGAACATCGACCGGGCGCGTGGTTGCGCAAGCCGCGATCGGTGACTTCAAGAAGTTGAGCCTTGAGCTTGGTGGTAAAAATGCAACGATTGTATTCGCGGATGCGGATCTAGAAACCACGCTCGCCGGTATTACCCGAGCGTCCTTTCTCAATCAGGGCCAAATTTGTCTTTGTGGCTCCAGAATCTTTATCGAGCGAAGTGTTTTCAACACCTATCGAGATGGACTGATCAAGCGAGCGGAGGCGATGAAGATTGGTGACCCGCTGGAAGGCACAACCCAGCTAGGCGCGTTGGTATCTCATGCTCATCGGGACAAGGTGGCGTCGTACTGTGAGCTGGCTCTTGAGGAGGGTGGTGAGATTCTAACCGGTGGCAAGCCACCAAACTTTGGTACCGACTTAGACCAAGGGGCTTGGTTTCAACCGACAGTTGTCAGCGGAGTGAGTGTCGCTTCGCGATGTGCAACCGAGGAGATTTTTGGGCCTTTTGTCACCCTGCATCCATTCGACGATGTTGACGAAGTCATTGAGGCGGCCAACTCAGTTGAGTATGGCCTCGCCGCATCGGTTTGGACGCAGGATGTGAAAAAGGCACATCGAGTCAGTGCTGCGCTGGAGTGTGGCATGGTCTGGGTAAACACTTGGCTTCACCGTGACCTACGGGTGCCTTTTGGAGGAATCAAGGCCTCTGGTATCGGTCATGAGGGCGGCGAATACTCGTTAGATTTTTACAGCGAAGCGAAAAATATTTGTATTTATACCGGCCCATCCAATTAAGGGACGGTAAGGGGAGTAGAGTTCATGGGAGAAATCGTTGCAGGGGTCTTGGCTCCGCATCCACCCCACCTGGTGTATGCTGAGAATCCACCTCAAAATGAACCGAAGGCTGAATGCGGTTGGGAGAATCTTCGCTGGGCATATGAAAGACTTCGAAGAGATTTGGATGCACTGGATTACGATACACTGGTGATTCTTTCGCCGCACTGGCAGACTTATGTGGGCACACACTTTCTAGGTTGTGAGCGATTCGAGTCATTATCGGTAGACCCAATTTTTCCCAATCTTTTCCGTTATCGCTATGGGATGGATATCAACGTCGATTTAGCGAAATCACTTCATGATGAAGCAGCCGCATCTGGTCTGGTTACCAAGATGATGACGAACCCAGACTTTCGTGTGGACTACGGAACCATCGTGAGTTCTCATATGCTGCGGCCAGAATGGGACAAGAAGCTTGTTGTTATGTCCTCAAACCGATCGTGTTCTTATTACAGTGTCGAAGTGATGATGGAGCAATCCATCGCTTTGGGCGTGGCATGTCGTAAAGCGATTGAGGCAAGTGGAGACCGCGTTGTGCTGGTTTCCAGTAATTCGCTCTCGCATCGCCATTTTACAACCGAAACCGCGGTGCCGGAAGATATGAGCCACGAGCATATCTACAATCACGCTCAGTATTTATGGGATATGAGGATTATCGACCTGATTAAGCAAGGACGGACCAAAGACCTGCTTGACCTCTTTCCTGAGTTTGTCGAGCAATCCGTTGCGGAGGCCGATGCGGGGTCGATGACCTGGTTACTCTCAGCGCTTGGAATGCCTACGTATGGAGCCGAGGTTTACGGATATGGCACCGTGATTGGAACTGGAAACACCGTAGCGGCGTGGCTACCGAAAGGGGAAGCGGCATGAGTGAAGTATGGCCAGTCATTGGCGGACTCATTGGTACGGGGCTTCCGCAGCCTTTGCTTGTACCTGAACAAAACGAAGGTTGGCGTCGTGTTCGTGAGGGATACGATAAGGCGCGCGCTTGGCTCGAAGAGCTGAATCCTGACGTGCTTATTGTGTATTCGACCATGTGGCCGAGTGTTATTGGCCACCAGATTCAGGCTGACCCAGAGCCAACCTGGACCCATGTCGATGAGCTCTTCCATGATTTAGGGTCAATCCCATATAGCTTCAAAGTAGATTCTGACTTTGCACATGAAGCGCAGCGGGCCGGTGTAAAACGCGGCTTGATGAGCAGAACAGTTTCGTATCACGGGTTTCCCATCGATACGGGCTCCATCGTGGCGTTGAAGCTGCTAAATCCGAACAACAAGTTTCCTATCTCGATTTTGTCGAGCAACGTCTATGCTGACCGGGCTGAGACAGTTGTATTCGCGAAATCGATCCTTGATGCGTTGAAGACTCAGAACAAGCGTGCCGCTGTAGTGACGGTTGCATCTCTTTCGAATCGTCTCTTCACGGACTTTATCGAGCCGAGTGAAGACCGTATCCATTCTGCAAAAGATGAAGAGTGGAACCAAAAGTTGCTTGAGTTTTTAGGGGCTGGACGCCTTGAGGACGTCGCTCAGTTATCACGCGAGATTCAAAAGCAGATTCGGGTCAAGAAGGTCGTTAACTTCAAGCCGTTTTGGTTTCTTTCTGCGATGTGTGGCCAACACAACAACTTTGATGGTGAAGTGCACGCTTACGAGCCGATCTACGGCACGAGAGGAGCAGTAGTCTCACTTACACCGTCCGCTGGTAGTTTTGGCGATAAAGAGTTCGACGAAGATGATGTCGAGGTCTTCCAAGGCGACCGAAATGTTCTTGGCGGTCAGGCACCGACGGAGACATTCGAATCAAATGCAGCAGGCAGTGACGACTGATTAGCGTCGGATCTGACCTTCGCCGATCACCGCGTACTTTAAGGAGGTCAAGGATTCGACGCCCATCGGACCAAACGCGTGAATCCGCGTTGTCGAGATACCCATCTCAGCTCCCAAGCCAAGTTCGCCACCGTCGTTAAAACGCGTCGAAGCGTTAACCATCACGCAGCTGGCCTCTACTGAATTTAGGAATTCAGAGGCATGGGCTTTGTTTTTGGTGACGATAGAGGCGGTATGGCTTGAGCCATGTCGGTCAATATGTTCGATGGCTGCATCCAGGTCATCGACAACTCTGATTGCCAAAATGAGATCGAGGAATTCAGTGTCCCAGTCTTCTTCGCTGGCTGTTTTAACCGATGGTAAAACTGAGAGAACCCGCTCACAGCCCCGAACTTCAACAGATTTGTGCTGCAGTGTCTCGTAGAGCAGGGGAAGGAACGTGCTTGCGATATCTTGATGAATCAAGAGTGTCTCAAGTGCATTACAAACGCCGGGTCGCTGTGTTTTCGCGTTGATAGCGATTGCATGTGCGATGTCGAGATCAGCTTCCTTATCTACAAAGACATGGCATACACCCTTATAATGTTGAATCACCGGGATTCGACTCTTAGCGACCACTCGGCGGATAAGTCCCTCTCCTCCGCGTGGGATGACCAGATCGATATACTCGGACTGGTTCAATAGGTGGTCAATGGCTTCACGGTCTTGGATTGGTACCAGTGATACAGCCTCTGCAGGAAGGTCGTGCTCAGAAAGCGCTTTCCCTACGCAGCTTGCTAGGACTCTGTTGGTGAACTGCGCTTCGGTTCCGCCGCGCAGAATGGTAGCGTTACCGCTCCGGATGCAGAGAGCGGCTGCATCGATCGTTACGTTAGGGCGAGACTCATAGATCATCATGATAACGCCCAGTGGTAGACGGAGGCGTTGGATTTCGAGTCCATTGGGTCGGGTCCAGCTATCGGCGACTTCGCCCACCGGATCATTGATTTCGGCGATATCGCGTACCGATGCCGCCAGAGCGGCAAGTCGGGCATCATCGAGCTTCAGACGGTCCATCATCGCTGCGCTCAGACCATTTGACTGCCCGTAAGCTAGGTCTTTTGCGTTTGCCTCGAGGATTTCATGTTGGCCCGACTCGATGACGCTGGCCAGGGTATGGAGTATCTTTGTGCGTGTTTCTCTACCGGCACGTGCGAGGGGTTTTGCAGCCTGTCGCGTTCTTGAACACAGCTCCGTAATAGTGGCTTCAAGTGTCATGTTCCGCTCCTTGATCAATATTGTCTAAGAGAACAAAGTCGTCTCGATGGATAACGACAGGTACCTGCTCAATTCCTAAAATGCCCGAGATTGCACTCAGCTCCTCACCCTGAATTCTGCTGAGTGCATCTGAGTCATAGCGAACCAACCCCCGAGCGAAGATACCGTCTGGACCTTGAATGTCGACCATATCTCGGGCTTGGAAATGTCCATTCACCTTTGAGATTCCTTTGGGCAGTAGACTCTTACCATGTTCTTTGAGTGCTCTTTCGGCACCGGGGTCGACGGTAATGCTACCATGGGATTTGAGCGTATAGGCAATCCAATGCTTCCGACTATTTAAGGTATCTATTTGGGGACGAAACCAAGTCCCAACCTCTTTTCCTTGGCATATCTCGGATAGAATATCGTTTTGTTGGCCGTGTCCTATAACGACAGAAATCCCGCGGGATGTGGCTCTCTCGGCTGCTTCGACTTTGGTATACATGCCGCCAACGCCCATGCCAGATTGCCCGATCCTGGAAACAGACCCTCGAATCTTCTTAGTATCACTGACCTCAAGAATGGGTTTAGCGTTCGGATTCTCTCCCGGCGGGCTATCATAAACGGCCTCGACATCGGTGAGAAGGATTAAGAGGTCAGCGTGAACGAGTGCCGCGATATGAGCGGCGAGATTATCGTTATCGCCTACTTGGATTTCTTCAGTCGCGACCGAGTCATTTTCATTGATGATCGGGATAATACCCATTTTGAGAAGTGCATCGATTGACTGCCTTGCGTTGTTGAAGCGCTCTCGCGCCTCAAGATCAGCATGGGTCAATAAAACCTGAGCAACGTGAAGGTCATAGCTCCCAAAGGCTTTCGCCCATGCGCTCATAAGCTGGGGCTGGCCAAGGGCAGCCAGTGCTTGCAAGGTTGCTAGTTTCTTAGGGCGCTCGTGGAGTCCAAGTGACTTACGGGCAACGGCAATCGCGCCAGATGAGACGACGATGACATGGTAGCCTTGACTTTGCAGCGCACTGATTTGGGCAGCGAGTGACTCAAAAAGATTTATAGAGCTCTGGGTGAGTAGTGCACTGCCAACCTTGATGACGATACGTCGTGCATTGACGAGGGATTCGCTACGGCTCTTCATCGGATTTAACTTCGGTGGTGGCTCGAGGGTCCTTAGGACCATTGACTCTTTCGACCTCGACACCATGGTCTTCGAGATAGGTGACACCATTTGCACCCGCATATCCACCATCGATGACGAGAACCTTTTCGATGCCGGCATGGTGAATCAGCTTTGAACAGAGCGCACATGGTTCGCCGGTGACAAAGAGCCAAGCGCCTCGGGTTCGTACTCCATTGGCGGCAGCGTTGCAGATGACATTCATTTCAGCATGATGACAGCCAATTTCCATCCGAGTGCCGGATTGAACCTGCTGCGTATCACGGAGACATTCCTCACCTCCGCAGAGTCGTCCGCCACCGCGTGGTCCACCGTTGTATCCATCCATGAGAACGACATTTCGAGTGGGATCGATGAGTAGCGCGCCAAATTTACGTCTGGGGCAGTTAGACGCCTTGGAGAGCGCCAAGCACTGTTCGATACGGATTATGACGTGTTTCTGCTTCACGGGAAGCCATGAAGCCCGCTCTAGCTATTTGTGTCAAGCGTTGGTCGGACTCAAGATTCATCGTCTTCGAGGTAGGTATAACCATCGAGACCCTCGACATACCGTCTCATAAACGCGGCAGATTCCTCGAAGGTCATGTTTCCTTTGCGAACCGCCCGTTCCGCCGCCGCGCGTGCCCGCTTGATGAGATCGCCACGGTCGTATTCGACGTAGGATAAGACCTCGGACACGGTATCACCCTCGACAACATGTTCGAGGCGATAGCTTCCATCTGCTCGCACACTGACGTGGACTGCGTTGGTGTCGCCGAAGAGGTTGTGAAGGTCTCCGAGGGTTTCCTGGTACGCACCGACCAGAAAGGCACCGAGATAGTAGGGCTCGTTGTTGGGTGCGTGGAGCTTGATCGAGCTTTTCACATCACGGAGGTCGATGAACTGGTCGACTTTTCCGTCACTGTCACACGTCAGGTCGGCGAGTACCCCTTGGAGGGTTGGCTCTTCATTGAGACGATGTAGCGGGGTAATTGGAAAGAGTTGCCCGACCGCCCACGCGTCAGGAAGCGATTGAAAGACAGAGAAGTTGCAATAAAAAGTATCGCCGAGCATCCGCTCGAGGCCCTGAAGGTCGTCGGGCACGTAGTCGAGCGAGCGCACAACATCTTCGATTCGGTGGGCGGTGATCCAGAAGAGGTCGTCAACCTTCGCACGGGTCTCGAGATCGATAACACCGTGGGAAAAGAGTGTCGTGCTTTCTTCCTTTAGAGCAACCACGTCGTTGAAGATTTCCTGCACATTACGTCGGTTGACGGTCTTGAAGGCTTCCCACATCGAGTGAAGGACCATGTGGTCGTTCTCATTCGGGGCCGATAGTTCAAGCTGTCGACCATCGAGGTACTCATGAACGCCGAGCACATTGAATACCAAGACTGAGTGATGTGCCGCGAGGGCGCGACCCGATTCGCTAAAGATTCTCGGATGGGGCTCGCCGTGGTGCTGGCTGATATCTCCAAGTGTACTCACGATATCGTTCGCATACTCTTGGACGGAGTAGTTCTTAGACGAGTGGAAGTTCGTCATACTGCCGTCGTAATCAACAGCAAGACCACCGCCGACGTCGATGGTTTTGAGTTCGGTCGCTCCGAGCTTGCGCATATGACAATAGATGTGTGCTGCTTCCCGTGTTGCGTCTTTGACCGAGCGAATCGCTGTGATCTGGGATCCAATATGAAAGTGGATCATCTTGAGTGTATCGAGCATCTCGGCACGTCTGAGGTGGTCGATGCAGCTGACGAGCTCGCTGGGAGAGAGACCAAACTTACTCTTCTCGCCGCTCGACTTTTCCCACTTACCAGCTCCTTTGGTCGTGAGCCGTGCACGGATTCCAATATTGGGCCGAACCCCCATATGCCCGGCCAACTTGATGATGAGGTCGATCTCTGCGAACCGGTCGACGACGATGTAGGTGTTGATTCCCAGGCGTTGAGCGTCGAGTGCGGTGGTGATGTATTCCGAATCCTTGTAGCCATTACATACGATAAGGGCGTCGTCTTTATTATCCAGCAACGTCATTGCGGCTAAGAGCTCAGGCTTCGAGCCTGCTTCTAGTCCAAGCTGGTAAGGGGCATCTTGAGAGACAAGTTGCTCGACGACATGACGTTGCTGGTTGACCTTGATCGGCATGACTGTTTGGTAGCCGGCTTCGTAATCGTATTCCGCGATACTTGTTCGAAAGGCATTGGCTAAATACTGTACGCGAGCGGTCAGAATGTCGTTAAAACGGACAAGGATAGGTGGCTGGATGCCGCGGCGGCGGAGGTCGTC